>DATGGW010000414.1:0-10668 GCA_035308345.1 Ktedonobacteraceae bacterium
CCTGGCGCTCGGCAGGGAGCCGATCAACATAGCAGAGCGCCGTTGCGTACTGCGCTGCCGCCTCGCGATGAGCGCCTCGTGCTGCCGCCTGCTGTGCCGCCAGTGGCGCGTAGCGGAGTACCAGGGCCTCATCCTGGGCCCCGGTCGCGTGATGGACCAGGCGAGCTGCCTGGGGTATGTCCTCCCTGTGGCTGAGCAAGACCTGTAGCACCTGTGTATGCAAGCCTTGCACACGGAGTGGAGACAGCGTACTCTCAACAGCCAGGCGTGCGAGCTCGTGTCGGAAGGCTACCGTCGTCTGATCCACAGTCAGCATGCCGCTGCTGAGACATTCCTCCAACGCCGAGACAGCCACACCCAGAACCGCGTCCAGCAGCCAGCGTTCAGTTCTGGCGGGAACGACGGAAACCAGTTCGAGGAGGGCACGCGCGGCCGGAGATAAGCGAGTGACGCGTGCGAGAACAGCATCGCGCACTGTCAAAGGCACACCAGAGGTATCTCCGGCAAGGACTTCGGTAACAAAAAAGGGGTTCCCGCCAGTGATAGCATAAAGCTGTTCGCCGGATCGGTGCTCCTGGTGGGCCAGGTGTATAACGGCTTGCTGAGAAAGAGGGGAAAGCTTCAGGCGCGTCACGGCTTTGCCTGGCAGATCGCCAATCACCGACCACAGTGGATGATCGGAGCGAAGTTCGTCATCGCGGTGCGTGACGATGAACAAAACGGCCAGGCGCGGGATGCGCCGTCCCAGGAACTTGATCAAATCTAGTGTGGCCTCATCTGCCCAGTGGACATCTTCAAACACCACCACAGTGGGGATGGTACTCGCCTGCAGTTCATTTAGCAAAGCCGAGAATAACACGGGACGCTGCGTGTCACGACTCATGAGTGAAGACAGCCTGCCTCCTGCCTGGGTGGCAATATCGTACAGTGGACCAAGCGGGCGCGGGGTAAATAAGGCTTCGCAGGCACCCCAGAGCCGTTGGGCGGCTCTGCAATACCGGTTCACAAACTCCTCTACCAACGCGGTTTTCCCAATCCCGGCCTCACCGCTGACGAGCACGGTACACCCATTGCCGGCCGCAGCCGAGCGAAAGAGCACCAACAACTGTTCGAAACAGCGATCACGTTCGAGAAGGTCCAAGCTGCTTCCTCCGCGAAAAATCTAGTAGATCTCTTCAATTAATACAACTAGCTAGCTTAAGCAGGATCGTTGGCAAGCAGCTTGCCCTGGCTGCGCCATTAAGCATACCAGTTACACGGGTGTTACACAGAGAGCATAGCCTGCTGCACTTCCCCTGTCAATAGTCACATCCATGGCAAGCAGGCACAAAGGGATGAATGGAGAGAGAGGTTTTGTCTAGGTACGCCAGACCGAGGCTCGATCCCCTGTACTGGCTACTTAGGTCATCCGTTCAAGAAAGAGGCCTATGGAGACGGAGAGGTATAGCCCCTCACGGTGGTGGATAATTCGGCCAACTCTCCTACCGGCTTGACTTTCCCTTACGACGCTCCGTATTCTACCTTCTCAGAAGGAAATGGTCCCACCTCCACATTTCAAGCAAAGAGAATGCTTCATGAACATCCATGTGTTTCTGCTCTTGTTTTTTCTCATCTTCTTTCTGGCGCTGCTGTGTGCCCTGTGCTGGTCTCATCATGGTTCTGTCCGGTCGAGAGCAGCAGCCAAGGTGCACTCTACACTCCCCCGTCTGCTCAAGCCGCGCTGCCCAGACGATTGCCCCGCCTGTCGTCTCGCCTCCACCTCCTCGTCGGGTGGAAGGCCAGCGTCTGCTCCGGTACGCCCCTGGCGTGAGGTGAAAAGCCGCCGGGGAGCACCCAAGCGCATACACACTGAAGGTTTTGCCTGCCCGAACCATCAGTGCGCGTACTTTGGCATCACAGACGCTTCCATCCATGCTCTGGTGGGGGATGGCAAGCATGGCCATGCTGAGCAGATCCAGACCTTCCGCTGTCAAGCCTGCCACACTACCTTTAGTGCACGACGCCACACCCCGTTGTATCGGCTGAAAACTCCCTCGCACCAGATCGCCATAGTGCTTGCTGCGCTGGCCGAAGGACTCGATGCTTCTGCGGCCGAGCGCGTCTTCGGTTACCGTCAGGCCACCATCACGACATGGCTGACGCGTGCTGGGCAGCATGCTCAGACCCTGCACGAGCGCTCATTCCACCATCTCTGGCTCTCGCATCTGCAGTTGGATGAACTGCGCACACGGCTACGGAGCGCCAAAGAGGTGCTGTGGCTCTGGCTGGCGATCGACCCTCGCACGAAGATTGTTCCGGTGCTCCAGCTCGGCCCCCGCACGCAGCACATGGCCCATAGGGTCATCCACTCCTTGCGACAGCACTTGGCCGCCTTTCTGCTTGCCACTGTTCACCAGTGATGGCCTCAATGTGTATTTCTATGCTCTCACCGCCCATTTTGGACACTGGCGAGCGGTGGTGTGTCGTGGTCGCAAAGCCCTTCGATGGCAGGTAGCAGCGGGTTTGATCTATGGCCAGGTCAAGAAACATTATCGACGGCGCAGGCTGGTGCGCGTGACCCACGTGATGCGGCTGGGACCCAGGCCGCTCTCCAGGTCGCCTTGCAGCGCTTAGGCTTCTCGGGACGACTCAACACGGCTTTCATTGAGCGAGTCAATCTGACCGTCCGCCATGGAGTGGCAGCTCTTGCTCGCCGGACCTGGGCCACTGCTCAGCAGTCCCCACAGCTGTTGGCCCATCTGGAGTGGTGGCGCGCCTACTATCACTTTGTACGTCCTCACCGCTCCCTGCGGGTGAGGCTCGTACAGCCGCGAGAACGAGGAGGCAAGCTTCTGGCACAACGGTATCGGCACCGGACTCCTGCGATGGCCGCGGGGAGAACCACCCGACGATGGACAGCCCGCGAGGTGCTCGCTTGCCCTCTGCCAAAGGCTTCCGCTTGAGCGGCACCGAAGCCAGATGGGGGGCTGTCTCATGTTGTGGAGAGATGGGTGAAGATATCCGCAGCAGAGCTCGGGGAGAGCCTCACGCTGGCAAGAGAAGGCCTGTCGAGACTGCCTCATCGCCAAAAACCAGCCAGAAATGGGCCTGGAGAGGCCTGGTCGAATTATCCACCATGTCCAATAGCAGCGCCAGGTTTTTGGTGGAGCAATGCACCAATTTTTTCCAGGAGTATCAGCCAGGTTCAAAGAAGATTATAGCACATAATAAATTAACCTCGAGGAGCGCTCGATCCTCGTACCTGCAACTGTCCTTTAAGCATAACCTGGCGCGTTGGCCGGTTGGGGTCAGCAATGCGTTGTAAGAGAAGTTCCGTCGCCGTTTTACCGATTTCGTAAGTTGGTTGGGCAATCAGTGTGATCGCGGGTTGGACCAGCGATGCCCAGGTCGTCTCGTCAAAGGTGACAAGGGCCATATCATCGGGTATCGATAGGCTGCGTTCTCGGACAGCTTGTAAAGCACCGACTGCTAGAAGACTATTCACAGTGAAGAGCGCATCGGGAGGCTCTGCTACATCAATCATTTTCAAGGTCGCTGCATATCCTGCCTCAACTTTAGGAGCAACATACTTCATGTATTCCGTTTTTGGAGCGAGTCCATGCGATCGCAGCGCCTTTTCATACCCTATCTGCCGCTCTAACCCAGTACTCATCTCACTACAGAGAGCGCCGATCCGCCTGTAACCCTGCTCGATGAGGTGCGTGACAAGGCGATACGCGGCATCAACATTATCAAGCAGCACAGCATCGATATCCCCATTTGAGATGGAACGATCAACAACAACAATAGGAAAGGGGAAATTCGAGTCGGTGAAGTTCGCGATTGTCTGGCGCGTTGGCGACATGATAGCCCCTGCTACACTCATATCCCGCATCAGATTGAGATAGATCGCTTCTTTCTCGGCATTCTCATCGGTGTTGCAAAGCAGCACACTGAAGCCCTGTTCATAGGCGGTATCTTCGACTGCTCGGCTGATGGCAGTAAAAAACGGATTGCTGATATCTGAAACGATGAGACCGATCGTATTGGACTGCTGAGAGCGTAAGCTTCTCGCTACTAGATTTGGCCGGTACCCTAATCGTTCAACTGTTGCCATCACTCGCTCGCGCACTTCAGGCCGCACATGCAGACCATTGGAGAGCACGCGCGATACTGTGGCCGTTGATACCCCGGCAGCTTCTGCGACCTCTTTGATGCTGACCATTCGAGCGCTCATCTCCTACTCCTTCTTTCTTGCGTTCAAAGTCGAGTTTGTTTCAAATTACAATGTGTTGAGCAATATGTTGTAAACGATTTAATAAAATTATAGCACACCCACGCAATTTATGCCAGAGTTTTAGCAAAGCGATTTCCATTTGAGCGCGCCAACATGCTTAGCAGCAGCAAAATTCAGCTTATTTTTTCAATTTTCAATGAAATAGCCTTTTGGCTTATCAAACACTTGACAATTTGTTTGTAATCGTTTACAATAGAAACATCGAAGACGTTCCGTTCAGCGCAGTAGTTGAAACATTCTGGCCTACCGTTGACGAAGTAGCAGCACAATCAACCAGAATCGGCGAGGTAGCAACATGAAACACATCATTACCCTCGGTGAAGTACTCATCGATATCATACCGAGTGCGCAGATACGTTTGGGAGCCGCTTGCTACTCTCCTCACCCGGGTGGAGCGATTGCGAATGTGGCAGTCGCTATCGCGCGACTAGGGGGGTCCGCGCGCTTTATTGGTGGGGTATCGGAAGACGAGTTTGGGCAGCTTCTCGTGCAGGCGCTCGCCGAAAATCGGGTAGATACCCGCTACATTCACGTGGTGAGAGAAGCGCTTACCGCGGTTGCGCTTGTATCGCTACAGACTGATGGACAAAGACGCTTTACCTTTTTTCGTCAGGGTTCCGCAGATAGCCAGCTTCAAGTTGGGGATTTGGATTGGAGCGCGTGGCACGACACAGCCATCTGCCATGTAGGAGGCGTCTTACTTTCCAGCGAGCCAGCCCGGTCAGCAACATTCGCGGCGATGGACTACACCCGCCAGGTTGGGTCCATCGTGTCGCTCGACGTGAATGTCCGTCCTCTGTTATGGGCATCCCCTGCCACAACCCTCGACACCATAGCAAAGGGCGTGGAACGTGCCGATATTCTCAAGCTCAGTATCGATGAGTCCGTGTTCGTAAGCGAACCGGGAAGTTCGACTATCGGACTGTACAGGTTAGCGGAATCTCTTCTGGAGAGGGGGCCTCGTCTCGTAATCATCACCACGGGAGCCAACGGGGCGCTGTTGCAAACAGCCACGCAGCGGGTAGAGGTCCGTCAGTTGCCGGTGCGCCCCATTGACACGACGGGCGCGGGCGACGCATTTATCGGAGCCGTGCTATATAAGCTGGTACAGCAGGGATGCGCTACACCTGCCGATCTGCAAGAGCTAACCGAGCGCGATTTGAGTGACCTGGGTAGCTTCGCGAACCAGGTGGCCGGACACAGTGTTACCCGCTACGGTGGCATCCCATCCTTCCCTTTCATGCATGAAATCGGTGGGCTTTCATCTACGTGATAGACATGTATTTGTAACAATAGCTAACATCTATCGTTCCTCTGTATTTCGTTTGCGTAGAGCTTCCCCCTTTTATTACGAGTCTCCTGATGAAGACTTGTGTGTAGCCTCGATCTTTTACATGCACCAAGCTTGATGCATGTGCGTTGGCTGCCTGGGAAAAGACAGCTTACAAAAAGGAGTAAGGTATGTCCAGATTCTTCAAAACACCCTTTACCCTCTCTACCGTCGCGGCGTTTGCCCTCGTCACCTTTATTATTGGTGTCCTGGTCGCTCGCCTGTTCGTCCCATCCACAACCAGCGCGAATGCGAATGCGCCCGCGTCCAGCAAACGGGTCGATGTCATCGTCAAGGCCACCGACTCCCAGTTCTGGCAAGCCATGCTGGCAGGCGCTCAAGCGGCAGGAAAAGACTGGGGAGTCCAGGTGGGCCTCTTTGGGGCCACGTCGGAGGCGGATGTTTCCGACCAGGTGGGACTGGTCGAAAATTCTATCTCGCGTAACGTCAATGCTATCGTGCTTGCCGCCTCCTCGTCGCAGGCGCTCAATAGTGTCATCGACCGCGCTCGCGCCCAGGGCATCAAAGTCATCACCGTCGATACAAAGGTCACAACCACGAGCGATGGCTTCATCGGAACCGACAACGCCAAAGCTGGCGCGCAAGACGCCGACAAGATGGGGCAACTGCTGCAACAGAAGGGCATCACATCCGGGCAGATCCTCATCGAGTCTTCCGTCGCGGGCGTCCAGACCATCGTCGATCGCGACAGTGGGTTTCAGACCGAGTTAAAAGCGCGCTTCCCCAACCTGCAGATTATCGCCCACCGCTACAACAACAACGATACGCCGACCGCGCTCTCACAAACGAACGATGCCATCTCCGCCAATCCCGGCCTCGTGGGCATCTACGCCGATAACAATGTGTCAGCCGACGGCGTCGCCCAGGCCATTCAGGAAAACAAAGCCCAGAATCGCATCGTCGCGGTCGGCTTCGACTCTGATCCGCAGGAGATCAGCGCCTTAAAGAATGGCACGTTGCAAGGCATCGTAGTGCAGAACCCCTACTTCTTTGGCTACCAGGGCGTGGTTGCCGCCGCCATGAGCGCCCAGGGCAGATTTGCCCCGCCGAGCCTCGATCCGGGAGCGGTCATGGTAGACCTGAGCAACATGAACACCCCCGCTGTCCAGAAGTTGTTGAATCCTCCGACCACGAAGGGAGGAGCATAACATGGATACATCGATATCCTCTGTTACCCCACTTGTGCGGTTGAGCCACGTATCGAAATCCTTTGGTCCGGTTCAGGTGCTGAAAGACGTAACGCTCGAGATGCATCGCGGAGAGGTGCTCTGCCTGGCAGGAGAAAACGGCGCTGGCAAGTCCACGCTCATCAAGATACTGACGGGAGCTATTCCCCGCGATGCAGGAGAGTACCTCATCGATGGGAAGGACGCGGGTTCTCCCAGTCCATCTCAGGCACGAGCGCTCGGTGTGGGTGTCGTCTACCAGGAGTTGAGCTTATTGCCGGAGGTCTCTGTTGAGGAAAATCTGCTCATGGGGCATTTACCTGCCACTGGTGGAGTCGTCAACAGACGTGAGTTGCGCGCGCACGCCGCCAGGATGCTGGAGCGCGTCGGCCTGAACAGCGTCAACCCGGCTGCGCTCATCTCAGAGCTGCCTGTCGCTACCCGTCAGATGGTAGAGATCGCCAAGGTGCTGGGGGCCAATGCGCGTATCGTGATCTTCGACGAACCAACGACTGCGCTTTCCGAGGCGGACGCGCAACACCTTTTGCGGCTCATCAACCGCCTCAAGACAGAGGAGGGTGTTGCCGTCCTGTACGTCACCCACCGCCTTGAAGAGATCTTCGAAATCGGAGACCGCATCACGGTATTGCGCGACGGACAGTTCATCACAACAGCACCGACCAGCGAATTCACGCATGATAGCCTGATTCGCTCGATGGTGGGACGGCAGATCGAGGCGCTCTACCCGAAGAGGGAAGAGAAACGATTCGGGAAGGTCGTGTTATCCGTGCAGGGACTGCGCCTGCAAGGCAGCCCCTATCCCATCAATTTGGAGGTGCGAGCCGGCGAGATCGTTGGACTCGGCGGGTTGGTGGGCGCGGGACGCACAGAGACGGTCCGTGCCATCTTTGGAGCCGACCCGCACGGGACTGGAAAGGTGTTCGTCGATGGCAAGCCCCTGCGGTCGGGGTCTCCTGCTGATGCAGTGAAGGCCGGCCTCGGCCTGCTCACGGAAGATCGCAAAGAGTTGGGCATCCTGGCGGACCTTTCAATTCGGGAGAACGTGACCATCGCGGATTTGTCCGAGGTCACGCGCGCGGGAGTCATTTCGCGCGGGCAAGAGGTCTCCCTGGTCACACGGCTCGTACCTCGTCTGCGCCTCAAGTATCACTCGACCGAGCAGCCCATCTCATCGCTCTCGGGCGGAAACCAGCAGAAAGTCCTGTTGAGCCGCTGGCTGGCTACCAGGGCGAAGGTTTTGCTGCTGGACGAGCCGACCAAGGGAGTCGATGTGGGAGCCAAGGCCGATATCTACACGATCATCGGCGACCTGGCGACACGCGGGCTGGGCATCGTCGTGGTCTCGTCGTACCTGCCGGAGTTACTCGGCATTTGCGACCGCGTCATCGTCCTGCACGACTTCGGAGTCACCGGCGAACTTTCGATTGAAGAGGCAACAGAAGAGGCGGTGCTGCGCCTGGCAAGCAGCACCCCCGTTATGATGACTGCATAACAGCAGAGAGGAGATTTACTCATGGCAACGGCATCCAGTGCGCCACAGCCTTCCCAACAACCTCTGGAAACACCACAGGCGGCAGTACAAGAGCAGAGCACACCCATCAGCCTGGGACGTGAAAGCGGCGGCATCCTGGTCCTGTTGATCTTTATCGCCGTGCTGATCCTGACCACCAACGACTTTCTGACCCTCACGAACCTCGACAACCTGATCCGGCAAGTGGCGGTGTTCGCGATCCTGTCAGTCGGACAGCTATTCGTCATTCTGACCGGCGGCATCGACCTGTCCGTGGGTTCCATCCTGGGTTTGAGCGGTGGGGTAACAGCGCTCCTGCTCGCGTCCGGCGTTCCTATTCCCATTACCATCCTGGTCGGACTGCTTGCCGGGTTGGCTACTGGCCTGGTCAACGGTGTGCTCGTGACGCGCCTGAAACTGCCCCCGTTCATCGCCACGCTGGGTATGCTGGGCGTTGCGCGCGGTCTGGTTCTCCTGTGGACCGGCGCTAAAACCATCGCGCCATTACCTGATGCTTTCAACAACATTGCCAACGGGTTCATCCTGGGACTACCGAGCCTTTTCTGGATACTTATCCTGGTGACGATTGTGGCAGCCTTTGTGTTGGGGCGCACGGTCTTTGGTCGCTACGTCTACGCGGTCGGCTCTAATGCGGAATCGGCGCGTCTCTCAGGTGTTCCGGTCAACCTGGTTCTTCTGGCAGTGTATAGCATCAGCGGCTTACTGGCGGGATTCGCGGGGATCTTAACCACATCGCGGCTGGGCGCGGGCATTCCCACCGCGGGAACCGGCTACGAGTTGCAGGCCATCGCGGGTGCGGTTATCGGCGGTGCCAGCCTGTCTGGCGCGAAGGGCCGCACTATCGGGGCTGTCCTGGGTGCCTTAATCATGGGCCTGCTGGCCAACGGAGGCAACCTGCTGGCCATCGATCCATTCTACCTGCAAATCGCCATCGGCTTGCTGATTATCCTAGCAGTGTACTTTGACCATTTACAGGGGCTGAGTTTCAATCTGATGCGCAGGGCCGCGTAGAGAAGAGCGCAAAAGCGCCGTCGACCCTTTGTAAAGCCAAATATGTAGGATAGAATGAGCCGTACCCTCTGCGCATTGTTTGAGGGTACGGCCCCTCTTAGAAAGGATGAGCTGTGTCATGAGCAAAGTGCTGGCCATTATCCTGGCCGGTGGTCAGGGCGAGCGGTTGAGCCTCCTATCGCACAAGCGCGCCAAGCCCGCGGTGCCGTTCGCCGGTAAGTACCGTATTATTGATTTTGCTTTGAGCAACTGCGTTAACTCGGGTATTTCTGATGTTGCCGTGCTGACACAATATCGCCCGCACTCGCTGCACGATCATATCGGCATTGGAAAGCCGTGGGATTTGGACCGGCAGAAGGGCGGCATACATCTGCTCCAACCCTATATGGGGCGCAATGAATCGGATTGGTATCAAGGCACCGCCGACGCAGTCTACCAGAATCTGGGCTTCATCATGGAATCGCGCTGCGACTATGTGCTCATCCTGGCCGGCGACCATGTGTATCGCATGGACTATGGACCGATGATCGCGTTCCACCAGCAGCGCCGCGCCGGAGCGACACTGGGAGCAGTGGTGGTACCGATCGAGGAGGGGTCCCGCTTTGGCATTCTGGAAACGGATGCCGAGGGGCGGGTCAATTCGTTTGAAGAGAAGCCAAAAGAGCCGCGCGGCACACTGGGTTCGATGGGTATCTACGTGTTCGATCGCGATACACTGACCCGCGTGCTCCTCGAAGATGCCCGGCCTGTTGAAGCGGGGGGTACCCTCACACAGCGTGACTTCGGTCGCAATATTGTTCCGGCCATGGTGGCGCGCGGCGAAGGTGTTTACGCCTATCCCTTCACAGGGTACTGGCAGGATGTGGGTACCGTTCACTCCTTCTGGGAAGCCCACATGAAGCTGCTTGGCGACTATCCTTCCTTCGACCTCTATGATCCGTCCTGGGTGATTCATACACGCAGCGAGGAACGGCCACCAGCACATATTCGCAAAGGGGCGCTGGTCGTCGAGAGCCTGGTCTCCCATGGCTGTATCATCGAGGGGCAGGTCGAACGCAGCGTGCTCTCGCCCGGCGTGGTCGTCGAGAAAGGCGCGATTGTCCGCGACTCCATCATACTCTTTGACTCCGTTATCGGCGCTGGAAGTGAAGTTGACCGTGCCATTCTGGACAAAGAGGTCGTCGTCGGCAAGCACTGCCAGATTGGCTACGGGGAAGACATGACTCCGAACAAACTGGAACCCGGCCTGCTGAACAGGGGCATTACGCTCATCGGCAAACGCACGCGCCTGCCGGATAACCTCAAGGTTGGC
>DATGGW010000415.1:0-5181 GCA_035308345.1 Ktedonobacteraceae bacterium
TCCAGGATCAGGCGCCGCCGTTCGGCGGGCGCGATCTTGTTGTTACGTGCGACCTCGCGCGTGATGCTCAGCGCGGTGGGCAGATCCAGGTCGTCGTTGATGGCTGCGTGGAAAGCATCTCGCGCTTGCTGTACTTCCACAGACCAGTCGTCTGCCGAGTCGGCGCGCTCAACCGGCAGGGATGCCAGATCGGCGCGCAGGTTGTTCAAACCGTTCTGCGCTGCCGCGATAGACTCGTTGGTGAAGTTGAGTTTTGAGCGGTAGTGCGCTGTCAAGAGCAGGTAGCGGTAGGCCATGGGGTCGATGCCCCAGGCTTTGAGGTCGCGCAGCAGCACCACATTGCCTTTGGAACGCGACATTTTGATGACTTCGTCTTCGCTCTCGCCATGCTTGTCGGCGTCGGGATTGCGATAGTTGAAGTTTAGAAACTCTCCATGCATCCAGATCTTCACTGGCTCTTTCTCACTCACCCCTCTGCTTTGCGCGATTTCGTCCTCGTGGTGTGGGAAGATCAGGTCAACAGCCGCGGTGTGAATATCGAACTGCTCGCCCAGGTATTTCGTCGCCATAGCGGAGCATTCGATGTGCCAGCCGGGGAAGCCGATTCCCCAGGGACTCTCCCAGATCATTTGCCGTGTTTCGTCGCCATGTTTCCACAGCGCGAAATCCTCCGGCGCGTCTTTGCCCTCGCCGGTTTCCAACTGCACGCGCCCGCTTGCCCCGGCGCGCAAATTGTCAACAGTATTGCCTGACAGCTCACCATAGTATGGGAAGCGGCTGACATCATAATAAACATTGCCGTCGGCGACATAGGCCAGCCCTTTCTCGATCAGCTTTCCGGTCATCGAGAGCATTTCCGCGATGTGGTCGGTAGCTTTCGGACTCAAGTGAGGCGGCAGGATGTTCAACTCTTCCGAGTCGTCCAGGTACTGTTTTGTATAATGCGCGGCAATCTCATAGGCTGATCGCCCGGTTGTGCGCGCCTCGTGTTCCAGCTTGTCTTCGCCGCTTTCCTCGACATCATTCTGGAGATGCCCGACATCGGTGATATTGCGCACCAGAAAGACATCATAGCCGTTGTATTCGAGCATACGCCGGATCCAGTCGGTCATGACAAACGTGCGCAGGTTGCCGATATGGATGTCTTTATAGACGGTTGGGCCGCACGAGTAGATGCCCACACGCGGCGCGTGAAGCGGCTGGAACAACTCTTTGCTCCTGGACAGTGTGTTATACAGGTAAATCGGCTTTGCCGAGATGCTGGTCATGAGCACAAATCTCCTCTAGTTTTGTTCAATGCGAACGAGCATATTGAGGTACAAGCTCAGGCAAGAGGTCATGCAAAGGAGAGATTGGTAGTTTCCGCGCGAATCAAATGCACGCCTTACGTTCACAGAGGGCCGAGCTACCCGCATTTCCTCTGCGAACGCCTGGACAGGAGCAGTAATGCATTTGTCGATAGAGATGCTTCACGATCTTCTTCCTAAAGTCCGGGTTCAAGTAACGTTCTTGCGTAAAGTATAGCATATTGTGCAAGCTCTGTATAGTTCAGAGATACTGTTCATTTTTCAAACTAATATTTCAGATGATTACTTGATATCCAGGACTATAAATGCTAGTAAATTGTTAATTGAACAAATGGGAAATTTGTACGACATGTTTAAGCGTATCGAACATAAGATGCTAACTGTTTGATCAGCATCCGAATTGCGGGGTTTTTAGATTTTGGTAAAATTCGCGTCATTTATGATAAAGCACATAAATTAGGAAAATTCCCAGTATTTCAATCAGTGGAAACCTTATGATCATGAATTAACTATATAATCGTAGAACTTAATTTCTAATCATTATCATATAGTCAAAGTTCTGTTTGGGGTGCATCGTTCGAAATCGCGCATTTTCAGAGAAGGAGGTTCACAATGAACGGTTTCCAGGAAAGCGCAGGTTGTGATGAGCCTGCGCGCGTTATGCCTCAATGTGTAAGACCCGACGACGACAATGACGGAGGGCAGCGTGATTGCAGCGGGCCAGCAGAAGAGGATGATGATGGTCGGGCATTTTGAGAAGGTGGAAAGCAATCCACCTGGCCCAGATGATGACGATGATGATGAGTCCAGTTCAGGTGATCAGCCTCCTGAAGACGCGAAGCTGACTAACGGCTCGCAGTCCAGGCGGTGAGGTTAGAGCGGGGGCACGCGGTCGCTATGACTGCACCGCCTCCGCTGTGGCCTCTCTTACGGCGAAGTAAATGGCTTGTGGGTGATGCACCACGATAGCGGCGGTAGTTTGTTCGGGATCAAACTGGTAGGCTCCCGTCAAACTGACGCCGATCGTCTGCTGTGCGGGCAGTAATTGCAGAACTTTTGTGTGATCTTCCAGGTCGGGAATTGCCTGATAACCCCAGCTATAGCGGCGTCCGCGCTGGTTGGAGAGCTGCAGTTCCTGGCGCACGAGTCGATTAGTGTACTCCGCCAGTCCTTCGGCCATCTCGACGGAAAGTCCATGCATATAGTATGCTTCGGCATAATCGCCGTTCTGCTGCAAACGCTGCACTGCTTCACTGGCGGATCGTCCCATCGTGACCACCTGGAAAGCGACGACATCCACCTGGCCGCTTTCCAGCGAGGCAAAGTAATCGGCAAGGCACAGGCGTTCGCGCTGGTTCTGACGAGGAAAACGAAAGCGCGTAATCTCGCGTTTGTCGTTCGGGTCTGCCCGGTATGCCTGTGGATCGTAGATGATCAACTCGTTACCGCTCGATTGGCAGGGAAAGTAGCCATAAATCACCTTTGGCTGTAAATAGCGCTGCTGGCGAGCTTCGCGCAGCATTCGTTCCAGGCGTGGGCGAAACTCCTGCTCGACGAGGCGGGTAAATTCCGCGCCGTGCGCCTTGCCCCCCCAGTGCAGGCGGAAGAGCGTATTGAGATCCATGCAGGCGGCCACGTCTTCAATGCCGATGCGTTCGAGGATGCGCGGTCCCCAGAATGGCGGCGTTGGTAGAGGAATGTCGCGCTGGATGCTGGTTGATGGTCTATTATCGACTTCAACTGTGGCAACATATCCCTGTGTCGCTGACTTCTTGAGGCGTTCTCTAAGCGCCTCCTCTTTGATCTGCTCTACAAAATTTGTTCGTTGTTCAGGTGGGCTGGTCAGCTTATCAATAATTTCCAGGCCCTCGAAAGCATCACGCGCGTAGAAAACGCCTGGCTCATATGCAAGCGGTGTGGCTTCTGGTGTCTGTTCATCGACAAAGAGAATGCGGCGTCCATAGGAACGGTTTATGGCTGCTCCGCCCACGATGACCGGAAAATGCAGATGTCGCCTGTGCAATTCCTGGACACAGAGCGGCATCTGCTTCGAGGTGCTCACCAGCAAGGCAGAAAGGCCAATGGCATCGGCATTGACCTCGACGGCTTTGTCCAGGATGGTATTGAGGGGTACCTGTTTGCCCAGGTCATAGACGGTGTAGCCGTTGTTGCTCAGGATGGTATTCACCAGGTTTTTGCCGATATCATGCACATCGCCAAAGACCGTTGCCAGTACCACCTTGCCTTTCGTATAGCCTTCCTTTTTCTCCAGGAAGCGTTCTAGATAGGCTACGGCGCGTTTCATGACCTCGGCGGATTGCAAGACAAAGGGCAGGATCAATTCGCCCGCGCCAAAGCGATCCCCGACATCTTTCATTGCGGGCAACAACACTGTGTTGAGCGTATTGACAGCCGCATCGCTCTGCGCAACACCCAGTTCGGCGGTGCGTTCTGCGATGACCTGCTCGATCAATGCTTCAATGTTTTCTTTGCGGCGGTGGAGAATCTGCCAGTGAATGCGTTCTGCCGTCGTCATGCCCTCGGTCGGATCAGCCTTCAGGCTGCCGGTGTCCGCCTGGGCTTCGTGCTCCTCATAATACGCGATATAGCGCGGCAGGGCATCGGGCCGGTTGTAGATCAGGTCGTCGGCAAGCTGGCGCTGCTGTGCGTCGATTTCCGCATAGGGAGTTATATGCGTGGGATTGACGATGGCCGCGTCCAGCCCTGCCTTGACCGCGTGGTGGAGAAAGACGCTGTTGAGTACGGCGCGCGCGTGCGGTTTGAGACCAAACGAGACATTGCTGACGCCCAGGATGGTGAAAACGCCGGGCAGCTCAGCCTTGACTTGCTTGATGGCTTCCAAAGTCTCAATGGCTGCTGTTTGTAGCTCTTCCTGGCCGGTGGTTACAGGGAAGGTGAGCGTGTCAAAGATGAGGGCATCGGGTGACAGGCCGTATTCGTTGACACAGATATCATAGATTTTGTGGGCAATCTCCACTTTGCGCGCGGTCGTTTTGCCCATGCTGATCTCATCGATGGTGAGAGCAACCACGACTGAGCCATGTTCCAGCGCCATCGGCAAGACGCTTTCGATGCGCTGGCGGCCATTTTCCATATTGATAGAGTTGATGATGGCACGTCCGGGATATGTTTCAAGCGCGGCTTTAATCACGTCAGGTTCGGTTGAGTCGATGACGAGCGGTGCTTCTATACCCATCGAGAGCTTTTTGATGGTTTTTGCCATTTGCTGCGCTTCGTCGGTGCGCTCAGTCAGGGCGAGGCACACGTCCAGCACGTGCGCGCCGCCTTCGACCTGTTCGCGCGCGATGGCGAGCAGGGTATCGTAATCATCGTTGAGCAGGGCTTGCTTTGCCTTGCGGCTGCCCTGGCTGTTGACACGCTCGCCCACGAGCAGCGGCGCGGGGTCCTGTTGCAGGGCGATGGCACGGATGCCGCTGGAGACAAATGGGAGTGAGATGCTGGCACTTTTCGTGCGCAGGTTGGCGTCGACGACAGGGCGCGCTCTACGCGGCGCATTACGACAGGTCTTCACGATAGCTTGCAAGTGTTCATGGCTGCTGCCGCAGCATCCGCCCACGATATTGACGCCGAATTCGGTGATGAAGTCGCGCAGGGCTTCTGCCATTGGTTCCGGTTCCATAGGATAGACGGCCAGCCCGTTGACGTTTAAGGGAATGCCGGCATTGGGAATTGTCGAGATAGGCAGCGGGCAGTTTTCGCCGAGGAAGCGCACCGGTTCGCGCATGTGCTCCGGACCGGTTGAGCAGTTCAGCCCGATGATATCGACGCGCAGCCCGACCAACGTGGCCATGACCGCCGCGACATCGGTGCCAAGCAGCATGCGCCCGCTGGT
>DATGGW010000416.1:0-4264 GCA_035308345.1 Ktedonobacteraceae bacterium
CCCGGTGGGACAAGCCTGTAACCCTTGTGGGTCAGCCGACCAGGGCGTGGACCAAGTGCACGCTCATTGACACCAACTTAGGTGTTTAACGAGCGGTGACCCAACACATCCCAGGGCGGGGACAAGCCCACGCCCCTACCCTGGACGTCCTGCGTTGGCTGCTTCGTAGCAGGGTACGGGCGTGGGCTTGTCCCCGCCCTGGTAGGTACGAAGCATGGCCATTCTCCCAATTGGAAGATGTCCAGTTCCCGCCCTGGAAAATAAAGGGAATAAAATACTTGCATAATGTGTTAAACTATCTGTATGACATCTAAAAAGAATTGTATCGCTTCTGTGAGAAACGGTTTCTTCGAGCGTCAATGCGAATGAGAGATGTCGAAACAGGAGCATACTACGATGAGATTGTATGTAGGGGGACTTCCCTATCAGACAACAGAACAAGACCTGATCGAGCTTTTCGAGCAGGGTGGACAAGTTACCTCGGCAACGGTCATCACTGATCGCGACACTGGACGCAGCAAGGGCTTTGGCTTTGTCGAGATGAGCGACGACTCAGAGGCGCGAGCTGCTATAGAACGCCTGAATGGCACCAATTTGGGAGATCGCACCATCATTGTCAACGAAGCGCGCGAGCGCCAGTCGCCCGGAGGCAGAGGGTTCCAGGGAAGGGACCGGCGTCCAGGCAATAGTAATCGGGGTGGACGTTACTAATTTCCAGCGTCCATAACGCGTGAAAAAAACGGAAGGCGAACGAGTAAGTTCGCCTTCCGTTTCTGTTTCACCTCCAAATTGGGTATGAGGGCGACCGCAAGGGTCGCCTTGGAGAGTTTGTTCCATGTGTATGCTTAAATTGGAGGAACCTTGCAGTGCCAATTTTAACCAATCTCCGGCAGCATCAGAAAACATATGGTAAATATCTAACGCTTCCTATCGTGCTTGCGTTTATCCTGGCTACGCTGGCCTTGTCCGGGCGCGCAGTGCTACAGGCGCAGACGCTCACTTCTGCCGCTATCTGGCAGGCCCATAACAGTGATTTACTGTACATAGCTTCTTATAGTCAGGAAGAGCAGCCATATGGCCCGCTCGTTGTCTATCGCGCTGCAGGGGGCAACTTACGAGATGTTATGCCTGTAGTGGCTGTGCAGCGCGGCCCTTCGCCGCAAACCCCTATATTGTTCCCATCGCCGGATGGCCGTTACCTGGCTCTACTTAATCCACTCATGACCGGTTATGCCTCTAACCTCAGTGGCGCGTCGCTAAGTATTCTCTCAACCAGTGGACGCGCCCTCGCGCCGCTGTCCGGGCGCCTGTCTCTGTCAGGCACCACCGGTGTACCCGCGGGTGCCAGGATACTGGCTCTGCATGTCGCATCAGCCGACCAGGTGATCTGGTCAGCCGATAGTCGTTACCTGTACTACCATACTGCCACATCCGGCCAGGAACCGTCGACGAACCATGCCTCGCGTGCGCGCCAGCCGCTTATCTCGAGCGGCTATGACGAAATTCACCGTGTAGACCTGGCCGGACATGACATGACGCTTTATCGCCGGCCAGCGGACGAGAGTTCGCTGCGCCTGGTCGGGCTTGATCGTTCCGGGGGTCTCATTCTGACGCTGGCTCGTCCAGCTCTGCCCGTTGAATTGTTGCGCATGCCCACCAGCGCGAGCGTCATGGTAGGGACGCGATTTATTGCATCCATTATGACATTGGTAATGACGCTGCCGTCCGATATTTTACCCGGCAATGTCCTGCGGGTCGGCAGTGATGGCGAGTCCATCGAGTGCGAGCGCGTCACGAGCTGGCAGCCACTGCGCTATACCACAATTCGCCTTGTCTTCGCAAATGGCTCGATCACGAGAGCGCAGCCGTTGTTTGACACCGGACGCTATGGGCACGCGCTGAGCCCGCTGGCGCGTTCTGCAGACGGCGCAGCGCTTGCTATGTCGCAGGTGGTGAGCACACGCGGCGACCTGGCGGCGCAGGGCATCGAGAATGTTCCCGCACAGGAAAAACTATTGCTGGCGGATGCGCGAACGGGCGCTATGCAATCACTGACGCTGCCCTATGGGGGCCAGATTGTGCAGGCGTTCTGGACGTCACATATCGCGCCGGTGCAGGTGCGCCCGGTGCCGCAGGACACGCTGGCTCGCCTGCTGCCCCTTCGCAAACGCGTGACCACCGGTCCGTCGCAGAATGCCAGCGTCTTGCAACAGGATGAATGGATGCTCGAAGGGCACAACGGCAAGCTGCTTGATGCGCCCGCGCTGCCTTCTATGTGCTATGGCCTGTGTACCGCCGCCAATGGCGCGCCGCATGTCTCGGCTGCCATCCTGCACGGCGTGGCCTATACCGAAAGCAACTGGCACCAGTTCAACAGCAGCGATTACCAGGTGGACGGCGAAGGGGTTGGAACGCCTGTGGAGAGCTTTGACGGTGGTTGGGGCCAGTACCAGCAGACCTGGGGCATGCCGCCGCAGTGTATTGCCGCCAATAACTGTCGCAGCGATGTCAACAAAGTGCAGTACGATCAAAGCTATAACATCGGTGTCGGCATAGCTTCGTTGATCAACGCCTGGAACAATTCTGCTGGTGTGGCGTCCAGCACCGATCCCAACGACCCCTACAAGGCCAACGACTGGTTCTTCTCCGTATGGGCATACAACGGCTCCTATGGCAACAATCCCAATGATGTGCCCTCGTCCCAGTATGCCCAATGGTATCCAGGCGCGCCATTCCACGCGATCTACGAGGAGTATGTCTGGTACTTTGCCGCGCACCCGCAATTTTTTAGTAATGGCTGGACGGATAACTATGTGCCCTCCCTGGGGCCAGCGCTGTTGCCGCCGCAGAACGATTTTAGCAAGACCTCTGATAGCTTTGTGGTCTGCGTTACCTGCACCATCCCTGACTGGACGACGGGCAGCTATGATCGCGAATGGGTAGGCTCTGGCGCTCCGGATAACCAGGTGGCGAGCGCATTTACCACTGCTTTTGCGCAGTTGGGAGGTGAAAGCGGGCTGGGTCTGCCGCGAGACAACGGCGGCGGCGCGCTCGCGCATCGCTGGGGCAATGGTTGGATACAGGATTTCGGCGGCGGCTCCGACCTGCCGGGCGCATTGATGCTGGCCGATGGCACAACCACGCCCTACTGGGTGCATGGCGGCGTCTGGATGCAGTACCTCGGGGTCGATCATGGTGTCACCGGCTGTCATGGCTATCCGACTTCTAACCTCGTGCCCTTTAGCGACCCTGGTCAGGGGAGCGATACCCACCTGCGCCAGGCGTTCCAGCAGGGATATATCGAGTGGGATGCAACTACTGGCACGATCGTGACCGACGTGTGTTAGCAGGTTAGAAACTACCACTGCCGGATAATCAGATGTCCCTGCGCGACGGCATGCACGATATCACCGCGGCTGACAATGCCGACCAGCTTGCCATCACACACCACAGGCACACGCTTGATTCTGCGCTCCGTGAGCAGTGCAGCAATCTCATTAACGAGCATCTCTTCATTGACGGTGATGACTTCGCGGCTCATAATGTCTGCCACGCATAGTCCATCGCGGTCGACTTTGCTGATGATGTCGGCTTCGGTGATGATACCCATGATGCTGCCTCCGGCATCGAGAACGGGGAGTCCACTGATGCGCTTATCGTAGAGTAACTGTGCGGTCTCTTGCACGCTGGCTTCGGGGTGGATGGTATAGACTTTGTGAGTCATAATGTCACTTGCGATCATCTGCACCCTCCTTTGAGCGCCGGTGAACGAACGACAGAGCAACATTGCTGGCTGTGTGTATCAATCATACCATAAATAATGCGGATTCGTGAGTCGAGATGCCAGGGCGACCGCAAGGGTCCCTACAATGACTACGATAGTTGGCCGAACCGCAACTTTCGCAAAGCCCTGGTAGCTAGCGTTGTTCGCTTAAAATCTCGCGATACACCTTGACCAGCCGGTTAGCGTACTGCGCCCAACCGCTTTCCGCTTCCAATGCCTCTTTGTCGCGCTCGCTCAGGTGATACTCGCGCTGGCGGGCATCGAGCAGGGCGCGCATCAATGACTCACGGCTGGCTGGATCGTAGTACCTGGTGGCGCGCGGCGGCAGCATGCCGGTAAAGCGCGGCAGGTTGGGCGCGACCACCACGCACCCGTTGGAGAGTGCGAGCATAGCGGTTTCTAACATTCCCGCCGTCCCTATGGCAAAATGCGGCAGCGCCAGCGCGTCTACCGCGCTCAGGTAGAGCGATAGTTCTTCTT
>DATGGW010000417.1:0-16044 GCA_035308345.1 Ktedonobacteraceae bacterium
CTCCCAGTGTGGTCCAGCCTAGGTCTGCTGCTCACCCTGACGCTACTTTCCTGGTTCGGCAGTCGCAACAAGCTGGCCGTACCCACATTCCCTCTCTCAGCGCGCGAACGAGCTCACCTGCTTCGGCGCCTACGTGTGCGATACGAGCAGGCACTCGCTCAGTCACTGGAAGGGGCGGTCCAGGTGGAACTGGAACTGGCGTCCCGGCCAGCAGCGGTTCAGAATGCGATCAGTCTCTCCTTGCGCCTACCCGAGCAGCCTGACCAGATGCTTCCCCCCCCCACCTCTATCGTAGAGGCGTATGAGCTGTCGCAACAGGAATTGCTCATTCTGGGGGAACCAGGTGCGGGCAAGTCCACGCTCCTAGTGGAACTAGCGCACTGGTTGGTCGAACAGGCTGAGCAGGATGAGACCCAGCCTCTGCCGATTCTCTTGCCACTTTCAACCTGGGCGGTGCGCCACCTTCCGCTGGACGAGTGGCTCAGCGAGGAGCTAGCGAACGCCTATCAGGTGTCGCACAAACTGGGACGTGCTTTAGTGGAGTCGGACCGGATCCTCCCTCTGCTCGATGGTCTCGATGAAGTTGCTGCCAAAGATCGCTCTGGCTGTGTCACCGCCATCAATACCTATCATCGAGAACGCTTGCAATCTCTCGTCGTGTGTAGCAGGACCACTGAGTATGAAGCCGCTGCGACGCGTGAGCGGCTCGCGTTGCATACTGCTGTCGTCGTGCAACCCCTCTCAAGAGAGCAGGTTGATACCCATCTGACGAGTATGGGCAAACCACTTGCGGCTCTGCGTGCAGCCTTGCGGAAGAACACAGTGCTGCGAGAATTGGCGACGACGCCGCTCATGTTGCAGGTACTCATGCTCACCTATTATGGGACCTCAGTACGCGAGCTTTCCCACAAGGAGGCCCAGTTGCGTGAGCAAATCTGGGCCGACTACGTACAGCGTATGGTCAGCCGCAAGGGGGATATAAAGCGTTATCCACTTCCCATCACCATCACCTGGCTGAGCTTACTGGCACGGCAAATGCGCCAGCACAATCAGACGACCTTCTACCTGGAGCGACTCCAACCGGATTGGCTTCCGAAAAGACAAAGAGCCTTCTATCGGTTGAGCACCGGGCTGTTCTTCGGGCTGATCTGGGGACTGAGCTGGGGACTGGTCGGCTGGTTGCTCGGCGGGCTGTTCTTCGGGCTGATCTGGGGACTGAGCTGGGGACTGGTCGGCGGGCTGTTCTACGGGCTGATCGGCGATCCGGGCTCCTGGCTGAGCCTCTGGATCGGCGGCGGGCCGTGGTTCGGGCTGCTCCTCGGGCTGCTCGGCGGGTCGCTCTTCGGGCTGCTCGGTGGGCTGTTCTTCGGGCTGCTCGGCGGGCCGGTCGGCGGACTGATCTTCGGGCTGAGCGTCGGGCAGTTCGTCGCGGTGAGTGCCATGCTGAGCGTCGGGCTTTCAAACAGGTTTCTGTCCGAGTTGCTCATGGGCATTCCAATCAAGAGGAAACGACTTGATCTGTTCTTTAAGCCGATCTTGGCGCTGTTCTACGGGCTGATCTTCGGGCTGATCTTCGGGCTAAGAGTCGGGCTGATCTTCGGGCTGATCGCCGCGGTGAGCGTCGTGCTGCCAGACGAGCTCGCTGCTGCTGTGCAACACTACATCCTGCGCTTCTGGCTCTCTTGCACTCACACCTTCCCCGGGAATGTGATGCCCTTCCTCAATGATGCTACCGCTCGCGTTCTCCTTCGACGTGTTGATGGGGGATACAGCTTCATTCATCGGTTGTTACTAGATCACTTTGCCGACTTGGAGCAGGATGCTACCTAGTACCGCGTCCACCAGCTGAAAGGTTCTCCCCGAGGCACTTCAAAACGATTACGGCCAGATTTGACCCATATCTTCGCCATTTTTTCCTTCTGACGCATATCTCCCCTTTTTGGCGAATTTATGAGTCAAACGACACCACTCACGTCCACTTCATTATCCACATAGAGGGAAATGTCGAGAAACCTGTCACATTAAGCAATATCATAGGCACATACAAGTCATTAACAACACGCGCCTGGCTGAATTACATTAAATCAAAAGGTCTTGAACGTTCAAGTACCATCTGGCATCGCAATTATGATGATCGTGCTATACTCGATATCAAAGCATTAGAGGCAAGACGCCAATATATTCGCAACAATCCAGAAAAATGGGAATCAACGCACAACTGAAACCAGCGACGGACCAGGGCGGCGACAAGCCCCGCCCCTACCCTGTACGGTGGGCCGTCCTGTTCGTATAGGGTAGGGGCGTGGGCTTGTCCCCGCCCTGGTGGGTGGCTAATGGGCGTGGGCTTGTCCCCGCCCTGGCCCGTCGTCCTGGTTAACCTATAAGGAAGTTACAGTATGTCCTCCGGCTCTACTATCCGACCTCGTCACACACTCTCCTGGTTCCTGCTGATCCTCGCCAACGCCCTCTGGGCATGCAGCTATGTCGCGGCCAAGTTCGCCCTGCGCGATATGTCCGTGAACCTCATGAATGCCACGCGTATGATTATCGCTGCGCTCGTACTGCTGCCATTTTTGATTGCCTGGCGCAAAGACCTCAACTTCACGCGCAAAGATATCCCGCAACTGGCGCTGCTGGCCGTGATAGGCTTTGTCATCAATAAGATATTTGAGTATGGCGGGTTGTCGCTCACTACTGCTTCGGACGTGGCGCTGCTGATTACCAGCGAGTCGATCTTCACCGCTGCTCTTTCGTGGCTGCTGCTGCGCGAGCGTTTCAAGCCGCTTACGGGCATCGCGCTATTACTGGGATTAGGGGGCGTGTACCTGATCGTCGAGCGCAGCGTGATCCCCAATATTCCATCAGGGGGCGGCGCGCTGCGCATTGTGGGCGATCTGATGGTCGTGCTGGCCCTGGTCTTCGAGTCACTTTATACGGTGCGCGGGAAGGCGCTGCTGCTCAAACACCCGCCGCTGCTGATTACGGCGGTGGCCATCGTAGGCAGCACGATTTTCTGGATACCACTCGCCGGAGTCGATGTTTTGCTGCATGGCTGGCACGCGCCGGGTCTGCTGGCGTGGCTGAGCATCGGCTGGTTAGCCATCATGTCAACCGTCATCGCTTACCTGGCCTGGTTCAAGGGGCTGGCAAACATCGATGGCTCAGCCGCGGCGTCTGCACTCTTCATCCAACCACTGCTGGGAACAACGCTGGCCATCCTGTTATTACACGACCAGCTTTTACCGACAACCATCGCCGGGGGAATAATGATCATCGCCAGTGTGTATTTAATCTCGAGGCAATGAATAGCATGAGCATCAACCTTTATTTGAATGGCGTAATCTATACGCTGGATGCCGCGCAGCCGCGCGCGCAGGCTATGGCTATCGACAGCGTTAGCGGGCGCATCCTGGCGGTGGGCAGCGATGACGAGGTGCGCCGCGTGGGTGACAGGCACGCGCAAGTAATCGACCTGCGCGGGAAAGCCGTGCTGCCCGGCTTCATCGACGCGCATATTCACCTGCTGTCCGAGGCGTACCGCTCGTATTACATCAACGCGGAGGGATGCGCGAGCGAAGATGAAGCGGCGGAGTTAGTGCGCCAGCGCGCGGCGCAAACACCGGCAGGTCAGTGGATACTCGGCGGTCAATGGGACAAGAACTTATGGCCTGGCCAGCACTTTCCAACAAAAGCATCGCTGGATGACGCTGCGCCTCAGCACCCCGTGGCGCTGTGGAGCAAAGATGGACACCTGTTATGGGTCAATTCGCTGGCCTTGCAGCGCGCCAGCATCAGCGCGGCTACGCCGGAACCGGCCAACGGCGCGATCTTGCGCGATGCAGGTGGCAACCCGGCAGGCATTTTGCAGGAGCAGGAAGCCACATCGCTTGTCTATGACGTGATCGACAGGCACGATCCAACGCTGACACGCCACCTTGTGGAAGCCAAACTCAAAGAATTGCAGCGCAGCGGCATTACCAGCATTCACGATATCGAAGATAGTGAGGCTTTTCGCCTGTTTCAAGATCTGCATGATGAAGGCGCGTTGGGAGTGCGCGTGCAGATGATCCTGCCGCGTCACATGCTGCCGGAGCTGCGCGCGATCGGCTTACAAGCAGGTTTTGGCGATGATCTGCTGCGGCTGGGCGGCATCAAAATCTTTGCCGATGGTACGCTCGGCTCGCAGACCGCCGCTATGCTGGATGGCTTCGAGGATAATCCAGGCAATCGGGGCATCCTGGCTATCCCCGAACAGGAAATGAACGCGGCGGTCAGCGCGGCTGCCGAGATGGGCATAAGCATAGCCATTCACGCCATAGGCGACCGGGCGGCGCGAGTTGCGCTCAACTCAATCGAACTGGCGCAGCGCCAGGCGGGCGTCCGGGCGGGTGCGATAAATCGGGCCCCTACGAATGCAGACCCGAAAATGAAGCGACTGCGCTATCGTCTTGAGCATGTGCAGTTGATCGCGCCCGAAGACCTGCGGCGCATGCAGCGCCTGGGTGTCATCGCCTCGGTGCAGCCGTTCCACGCTGTCGCCGACCGCGATATCGCTGAGCGCTACTGGGGCCAGCGTCACCGCCGCGCCTACGCTTACCTCACCATGCAAAAAATGGGCATCCCGCTCGCGCTCGGCTCCGATGCGCCCGTCGAGACCTTCGACCCGCTGCGTATCCTCTATGCCGCCACCATGCGTAATAATAGTGAGACAAGACAACGCCCGCCCTGGCTGCCCGGCCAGTCATTACCACTTATCCAGGCATTGTGGGCTTACACCCTGGGAGCAGCCTACGCTGGCGCCGAGGAAGACATCAAGGGATCATTGACGGTAGGCAAACTGGGAGACGCGGTGGTGCTGCGCGAGGATATTTTGAGCGTGCCACCGGAGAAGATGCCCGAGAATGGAGTGCAGGCGACGATATTGGGCGGTAATGTGGTGTATGGGGAGGTGTAGAGGGATTCATTTTAATACGCGGAAAAGCTACCAGGGCGGGGGCTTGTCCCCACCTGGTCATCGCTGGCTAAGTAAGAACAGCATTGGATACAATATAGCTATATTCGTGACTATACTGGAGCAAATCATGAGAACAATCGAGGTCAATTTCGCAAAACCAAATCCTCCTTTCAAGAAAAGTTAGAAAAATGACATTTATAGCAGGCATACTTCTATTTATCGCCGCTATGCTTGGCGGCACGCTCAATTCGGTGGCGGGTGGTGGCAGCTTCATCACCGTTCCGTCGCTGATTTTTTCGGGCGTTCCAGCGATTCAATCCAATACCACCAGCACCGTAGCCCTGTGGCCCGGTTCGATTGCCAGTATCAGCGCGTATCGCAGGGAACTGGCAAAGCTCAACAGGGTTGTAGTGCTGACGCTGGGCATCACCAGCCTGTTTGGCGGCATTTTCGGCGCGATTTTACTGCTCTCAACTTCCCAGAGTACCTTTCTCTACCTCTTGCCTTACCTGATGCTGGTTGCCACACTGCTGTTCGCTTTTAGCCCGCGCATCACGGCGCTGCTGCGCAAACAGTCGGCCAGTGCTCAATATACCCAGGGTATGCAGGAGAAAGGGGCTGTTAATTCCTGGCGCACGCTGGCAGTAATCTCGTTCATTCAACTCATTATTGCCATCTATGGTGGCTATTTCGGCGGCGGCATCGGCATCATGATCCTGGCCTCGCTGGGCGTGATGGGTATGGAAAACATTCACGAGATGAATGGCTTGAAGACGGTGCTCCAGACCAGTATTAACGGCGTGGCGGTGATTACCTTCATCATCGCGGGCGCAGTATTCTGGCTGCAGGCTCTCGTGATGATTGTAGGCGCGATTATAGGCGGTTATGGAGGCGCGTATTTCGCACGGAAACTTGATCCACGCCTGATACGCAGCTTCGTAATTCTTGTCGGCATCAGTATGACCATCTACTTCTTTTTACACAGCTTTAAGGTAATATGAAACAACAAGACACCAACGAACAGATACTTGCTTCCTCGCCTGAAAAAGCGGGGACAGTGAAAGCGACTGCTGGCGGCGAAGGTAAGGAGCAGCCCAATAAATGGGCGGTGCTGGGCATCCTGGCTATCGGCGTCTTCATGGCAACGCTCGATTCCTCTATCGTCAATATCAGCCTGCCGACTATTGCGCACTACTTCGGCGTACCATTCAGCGGCGCGATTGAATGGGTTATCATCGCCTACCTGGTTGTTATCGCAGGTGTTTTGCTGACGGTAGGCCGGCTGGCCGATATGATCGGGCACAAACCGATCTGGGCCGCCGGGCTGATCATCTTCACCACCGGCTCGGCCATCTGCGGCGCATCTGTTTCGCTTGGCATGCTGATCGCCGCGCGCGCGCTGCAGGGTTTCGGCGGCGCGCTCATTTTCGCGATCAGCCCGGCCATGCTCACCAGCGCCTTCCCGCCGCACGAACGCGGGCGCGCGCTGGGCATGAATGCCGTGTTCGTGGCGTTGGGCGTGAGCGTCGGGCCGACGCTGGGCGGAGTCATTACCGAGAACTTTACCTGGCGCTGGATTTTCTATGTGAACGTTCCGCTTGGCATCATCGGCATTATCGCCACGCTGCGTGTGCTGCGGGAGAGCGCGAGCCGTGGGCGCGGGCGTTTTGACCCGGCGGGCGCGATCTCGCTGGGAGTCGGGCTGGTGGCGCTGACGCTTGGCCTGTCATTCGGCCAGGAGTGGGGATGGAACTCACCGTTATTGATCAGCACTTTGATTGTAAGTGTGCTGGGTTTCGTTGCGCTGGTAATCGTTGAGCGCCGCGTTTCTGACCCGGTTATCGATTTTTCGCTGCTGCGCAACCGTGTCTTTCTCTCTGCCAATGTCAGCCTGGTCCTGAGTTTCCTGGCGCTCTTCGCGGTGAGCTTTATGCTGCCCTTTTACCTGGAAGAACTGCGCGGCTATTCTATCTTGCAGGCAGGGCTGCTGCTCACGCCACTGCCGCTCGCCATAGCAGTTTTTGCGCCTTTTAGCGGGGCGCTCGCCGACCGTATTGGCACACGCTGGCTGGCGGCAGGTGGTTTAACCATTGCCTGTATCGGACTGGTGTTCATCAGCCAGTTGAACGCGCAAAGCTCCACTTTCGATATCATCTGGCGTTTAGTCTTCATAGGTATTGGACAGGGATTATTCCAATCGCCCAACAACAGCGCGCTCATGGGGTCTGCTCCGCGCAGCCGGCAGGGCAGCGCTTCCGGCTTCCTGGCAACGGGCCGCGTCGTCGGGCAAAGCGTGAGCGTCGCGCTGGCAGGAGCTATCTTCGTCAGCCTGGGCGGATCAACGGCTGGCGTGCTGCTGGTTGCCAATCAATTCCATCCAGCCCTGTCTCTTGAACAGATCAGCCTGCAGCAACAGACCTTCGCCAGCGCATTTCATGCCGCATTTATCGTATGCGCCTGCATTGCTGCCATTGGCGTCTTCACTTCACTTGTGCGAGGCAAAGAAAAAGCATGAGACGTGTTTCTCGTTTTACACTTCCAGCCCTAGCACCCCGATCAATCGCAAAATCTCCGCGCCGCAATTGACATCGCGATTTGCCACAACGGTTTCGGCAGCCTGTCGCAGCAGCAGCAGAGCCTCCGGAGTGTTCATATCATTGTCCATGGCGGCGATGAAGCGGTCGTGCAGGAGACGGTCTTCTGCGCTTTGCCCGCCAACAATGTCGCGCACCTGCTGGAAGAGTTGCACCGTCTCTGTAGCTACCTGCAGGTCTGCGGGGAAGCATTCCCAGGGGTAGCGATAGTGGTGGTTCTGCAAGGTCACACGAATGGCAGCGGCGCTGTAGCTTTTAAGCAGGTCGCTTACGAGCGTCAGGTTGCCCAGCGATTTGCTCATCTTCTCGCCATCCTGGTGAACCATGCCGGTATGCATCCAGAAGCGCGAGAAAGGAACTTTGCCGGTAAAATGTTCGGATTGCGCGATTTCGCAGGTATGGTGCGGAAAGGCCAGGTCCGCGCCGCCGCCGTGAATATCGATCTGCTGGCCAAGATATTTCATCGACATGGCACTGCATTCGATGTGCCAACCGGGGCGACCGGGACCCCAGGGACTGGGCCACGCCGGTTCACCGGGGGCCTGCGCCTGCCACAGCACGAAGTCGAGCGGATCGCGTTTGCGCGTATCGTCGGGATAGTTGCCGCGCTCGTTGGCGATGGTCAGCATGGAGGCATAGTCGTTCAGACCGATGGCGCGCGCCATGACGCCAAAATCAGGGTCGCGTTTCACGCTGTAGTAGACGCTGCCGCCGCTGACATAGGCATAACCCTCGGCAATGAGGGTCTGCACGATCTCGATCATGGTGGGCGTCTCCTGCGTGGCGCGCGCGTAGACGTCGGGGCGGCGCACATTCAGCGAGTCCATATCGCGCAAATAGCGTTCGGTTTCACGCCGCCCCAGTTCGTCCCATGCCATACCCAGCTCGCGCGATTTACGCAGGACATCGTCATCGATATCGGTCACATTCTGCACGTAGTTGACGCTGTAGCCGCGAAATTCCAGGTAACGTATAAGCGTATCAAAAGCGACATAGGTGAAAGCATGCCCCAGGTGCGTGGTATCGTATGGCGTGATGCCGCAGACGTAGATGCGTACCGTCCTGTCATCTAGAGGAACAAAGTCTTCGAGCGATTGCGTCAGTGTATTGAACAATTTCATCGTGTAGATTCTCCCAGGCCAAACAAACGAACGGCATTGGCGGTCGTGGCAAGGGCAACCTCTTCAAGCGTCATGCCACGAATTTCAGCCAGCTTTTCAGCAACGTATTTGACGAACAGTGGCTCGTTGCGCTTCGCGCGCAGCGGCTGCGGCACCAGGTAGGGACTATCGGTCTCGACCAGGATGCGCTCAAGAGGAGCCATGCGCGCCACAGCGGGCAGCGCGTTCCCCTGGCGCGTAAGCGGCCCGGCGAACGAGAGCATGAAACCGTCGAACTCAAGACACTGCCCGGCCTGCCGCGCATCGCCTGAGAAACAATGAAAGACGCCGCGCAGTCCCTGGCCATGCACGCGCAGCAATTCTATCACGTCATCATGCGCATCGCGCACATGAATGATGCAGGGCAGGTTGCACTCGCGCGCCAGTTGCAGGTGCGCAACGAACACGGCACGCTGCACATCGCGCGGCGATAGCATGCGAAAATAATCCAGCCCGAACTCGCCAATCGCTACCACTTCCGGCTCTTTTGCCATCTCGCGGTAACGCAAACCAATCTCTTCCGTATGCGTGAGGGCATCATGCGGGTGCGTGCCAACACCGGCGAAGATTATGCCGCGATGCGTTTTCGCCAGCGCCAGGGCGTGCTCGCTCGAAGCGAGATCGCAGCCAGCATCAACCATGCGTGTAACGCCCCCCTCGAAGGCAGCTTGAATGACGGCTTCTCGGTCGGCATTGAAACGCGAGGTGTCGATGTGGCAGTGGCTATCGACGAGCAAGCGATGTGTCCTTTCACAGTTTTCCAGGACGATTGTCCGGTTTGCCAGGGCGACCGCAAGGGTCGCCCCTACCATATACGCGCTTTTCAAGATTCTTCATAGTAGAGTAGGGGAGCGACAGAGTCGCGGGACCCTGGCGTTCACCCCGGATTCGGGTCGCTACAATGCTTCACTTCATAAAGTATAGTCTCAGCTTTTTAGGTATGTCAAATTCATGCTGCCTGTCAGGGGTGAGTTTCATTAATTTGCACGAGCGGCCAGGGCGGGGACAAGCCCCAATACATTTCAAATAAGACGTATTGCGAGCCAAACGAAGCCGATGCAGGAGTGTCATCCTGAGCGAAGCGAAGGATCTATGTCCGGCGAGAGATCCTTCGCTTCGCTCAGGATGACAAAGCGAGATGGTCTCTTATTTGAAATGTATTGGGGACAAGCCCACGCCCTGGCGTCGCTCGTGATGCTTTTTTCTCGGCCAGCGTATACCAATGGAGAAAACATCTCTTAGGAGCCGGGCAAATGATAGATATTGATAAGTCCATGACGCTCATTCAGCAAAATTTCCCACAGATAGCGATTCAGAGCGCGCTGCCGATTACAAGAGGTTGGGATAGTTTTGTGCTGGAGATCAACGGCGAGCTAATCTTCCGCTTTCCTATGCGTGAGGATGTGATAGTGTATCTTGAGAAAGAACTGCACCTTCTACCAGTACTGGAGCAGGCTCTGTCAACGCCTATTCCGCATTTTGACTATTTTGGGCATGGAGATGCCAGCTATCCCTTTATGTTTGTGGGCTATCGCAAGCTGGTCGGCGTTGCATTAGAGGATGGGCGCATTACCACGGGACAACTGGCGGCCCTCGCGTCGACCCTGGCGACTTTTCTCAACGAGTTGCACAGCTTTCCGGTCGCGCAGGCAGCCCAGGCTGGCGTACAGGAATACACGCCCTTGCAGTGGCGCGAGCGCTACGCGGACTTACAGAAGCGCGTCTTTCCACTGCTGGATGTGGTAGACATGGGATTGCGCGTGAAGTCGGAGCAACTGTGGGAAGATTTCCTGGATGACCGGGACAGCTTCACATTCCAACCCGTACTGATTCACTGCGACCTGGGCTGCGAACATATCTTATGTGACCCGGCGCGCGGCGTATTGACAGGCGTGATCGATTGGGGCGACGCGGCAATCGGAGACCCTGCGCTGGATTTCGTGGGGCTTCACAGCGAGCGCGGAAGAGAGTTCACCGAGAGCGTGCTGGCGCACTATAAGGGTACGCTTGATGCAGCGTTCTGGCGGCGCATGGACTTCTATCTCCGCTATCAGCCTTTCTCGGAATTGCTCTATGGGGCATACAGCAATAGCGAGAAGTTCATTGCGCAGGGGATAGAGGGGCTACGCGCAATATTTGGCGCATAGCGTCTTTATCACAACTGCTCGCTATCCAACCACAGTGTGACAGGACCATCGTTGAGCAGTTCGACCCGCATATACGCGCCGAAGACGCCGCCCGCCACTTTCACACCATAGGCGGCAACGGCAGACTTGAACCGTTCGATGAGCGGCTCAGCCAGCGCCGGGGGCGCGGCATCCGTATAGCCGGGGCGTCGTCCCTTGCGCGCATCGGCGTAAAGTGTGAATTGCGAAACGACCAGCGCCTGCCCATCGGTATCGAGCAGCGAACGGTTCATCTTGCCTTCATCGTCTTCGAAGATGCGCAGATGAACGATCTTATCGGCCAGAATTTTTAGCTGAACCTCACTATCGTTGCGCCCTACGCCAAGGAGCACCAGGAGTCCATGATCGATCTGGCCAACAACTTTTCCGTCTACAGTCACGCTGGCATGGCTTACGCGCTGTAATAATGCTCTCATGCATAATCCTATAATTTAGTTTCTTTCAGTGTAGCACCGGCAAGAGGGGGCAAGCAATGGGAGACCGGGAAGTGAATCAAATTGGTTTTTTAGGAATGTAAACTGTTTCTGAGGTTGGTGAGTGGCTGCCGAGATCAACTTGCTCGAATTGTTGAGCGGTGATTTCCAGGTGATGCCCCATTTGCTCGCCTTGCAGCACGATTTGATCGATGGCGGCGCGCCATTCCTGGAACATCTGCTCAAATCGCTCGCGGCTTAGCCCCTGCCAATCGTATTCGAGTTGACCAATGTGGCTCTGAATCTGCGGGCGGATCTGGTTGGCGAGCCGGTCGTTGAGCTGGATAAAGATCTGGCCAAGCTGGCGCATTACGTCGGTATTTACATGAATGTTAGCCATACTACTGGAACCCTCTTCTTTTGTCGTGAGCGACAATCAATGCACGAGGAGTATTTACACGCCTGCCTGGAAATAGCGCCAGGGATGTGTGCTTGTTTCCTTATCTGTAGTATAGAGGCTCTTGCCAAATTCACAGGTGCTTCTTCACTACCTCTAGTAGCTCCTGTATTTCAAAGGGCTTACCCACAAAATCGTCAGCGTGCGACTCACTCAGAGCATCCTCTCTTTGTATATGGGCAGAGAAGAGAATCACGGGAATGTGTTTTGTCAGTTCATTCGCCTTTAACTGCCGGCATAGCACTCGCCCATCTTTTCCATTCAGTAAGACGTCGAGAAGGATGAGGTCTGGGAGGTCGCGCTGTACGTGCTGGAAAATTGACCCACTGGGGCTGGTTTGGACGTAATACCCTTCTTCATCGAGGACGGCCAGCACTAAGTCCAAAATATCTTCTTCGTCATCTACTACTAAGATACGTTTGATCATACCTGTGATTTCCTGTTCAAATGCCCGGAGTGTCGCGCCTTCTCTGTCGATCAACAAGGGGAGGTCACACATGTTTCATAGAGTCTGTTCTGCTTCTTGCAAGTGAGGTTATATAAGACACGCATTGGCAAGCAGGAAAGTTTCAGGGGTATCTCAGTGTTTCTTCTTTCGCTCTTCCTCGATGAATGAGGAGACATGCTCGTGCGACCCCAATAGTTGCTTGATGTTGGTCAGTAAGTGGTCGATGTCGAACGGCTTGAAGACTACGTGAACTCCCTGGGAGACGAGATAGCCTTCTTGCTCGCGCACTAGATCGAGGGCGGCTGTGCATACGATTACAGGAATGGTCGCCGTTGATCGCTTCATTTTGAGCATTTGTAGCATCTGCAATCCAGTCTTCTCCTCACCAAAAACCAGGTCCAGAATGATTAGATCGGGTTCGATCTTTTCGATTTCATTGACCTGCTGAATGGGGAAGCCCGATAATACAACATCATATCCCTCTTCCTCTTCCAGAAGCATACGGAACAATTCCAGGATTTCTTGTGTGTCATTCACTACGAGTATGCGCGCTGCCATTGTGTAACTCCTTTAGAAGTATTTTCCGCAGGAATGATAACATACTTGCGAATTTCTTACAAAAGAGCTTATCGTTCTCGCGCAAGCAATCTTTATTGTGGAGTGGCCAGGTAAGGACCTTAATGCATCACATCTACATAACTGAGAGCCGCGCGCGCAAACTCGAGCCAGCGGGAGGCATGTTCAACTGGCACCTCGACCCACTCCTTCATGGGACGACCTCCCATTGGATCAAACAGCCGCGCATTTGACAACGCCAGCGCCTCGGCGTGCTGAGGGGCAGTCAGTTTGAAGATCATGGCGTCCTTAAAGTAGCCGGCAAACGCTTTCCCATTGATCTTGAGACAAGGCATACCAAACATTTTACTGATTGTCGCAGGCGACGTTGCTGTTAGCTCAGCACTAACAGCCTCGTAGGTGGCAAGAGGGTCTGTGTTTGTGGTCATAGCAGATTTTTCTCCATTGCAATCGTAGTAAATTAGCTCACACCGTCGCGAGAAAATCCAGCACAAGCTGATCTTCGCTCCTTTTTCAATCCTGCTCATTTCACAAGGCAAGTATAGCACAAACGTTTCCATGGGTGAGAACCCACGCACACCCCAGGGCGGGGCACGGCTATCACTCTCAATTTGGAGTTCCTTAACTTGGTGCGCATAGGAGGGGCCACCCCCTGAGCCTCAAAAAAAGAAGCGTACCCTATTCATGAAAAGAGTATGTACAGCTATATGTTCATACCTTATAATACATGCATTCACATCATGAACTTTACGCTGGCAAAAGCATGAAACAGGATGGCAGAGATGCGCAAACGATTGACCTGGGTATTCTGGGTTGTTTTCATTGCTATAGTACTCATCACTATCCTGCTTGCCATCCTCATTTTCTGGCTCTTGAAGACGCAGGATTTTACCAAAGCGTCCAGCATCATCAGCCTCATTGCCAGCGTTGTTGCTATCCTGATTGGCCCACTTACACTTCTCTTCACCATCTTAAAGTGGCCTGATACCACTACGTCGAAGTCACCCCCGGCAGAAATGCCACCTGCTACACCACCACCTGCCGGCCAACCAGGTGAGCAGCCGGTCAACGATAAAGTAATCTGGACAGTCCCCTACCATCGTAACCCTTTCTTCACCGGGCGCGAAGACTTACTGAAAAAGCTTCATGACCATTTCACGCAGGCTAAAACGACCGCCCTCACGCAGCCACCGGCCATTACGGGCCTGGGCGGTATCGGCAAAACCCAGACTGCCATCGAGTACGCCTATCGCCACAAAGATGAGTACAAATACGTCCTATGGGTCAATGCCGCCGCCCGTGAAACCCTTATTCATGACTTCATCGAGATTGCCAGGTTGTTAGGATTACCAGAAAAAGACGAACAAGATCAAAATAAGGCGGTAGCTGCCGTTAAGCAATGGTTCACCGGTCATAACCGCTGGCTGCTCATCATGGACAACGCCGACGATTTTAGCTTAACCAGTGAGTTTTTACCGGCGGGAGACAACGGGCATATCCTGCTTACCACGCGCGAACAGGCCTGGGGGTCAGTAGCCTACAACCTTGAAGTAGAGAAGATGGACGAAACGGAGGGCATACTCTTTCTTTTGCGGCGCGCCAAAATCCTCAAATCTCCCGATGCTCCACTCTCTGAGGTTAGCCATGCCGACCAGGACACGGCGGCAGCAATTGTGAGGGAAGTAGATGGTCTGCCCCTGGCCCTCGATCAGGCAGGAGCCTACATCGAAGAAACACGCGGTACTTTAGAAGCCTATCTCAAGACATACAAGCGCCGGCAAAAGGAGCTATTGCAGGAGCGAGGAAAAGACCGGCAATATCATCCTGACCCGGTTGCCGCCACCTGGTCACTCAACTTTAAGCAGGTCGAACGCCTCAATAAAACTGCCGCCGATCTCCTACGCTTCCTGGCCTTCCTTGCGCCTGATGCCATTCCTGAAGAGATGATCGTAGCAGGCGCAAGCAAACTTGGGCGACGGCTAAAAGCGCTTGCGATCGATGAAACGCTCCTGGACCAATCTATGAAAACGCTCAATCGTTTCTCCTTAGTACAACGCGATACCGGCAAACGCCAGCTCTTCATCCATCGTCTCGTACAAGCCATCCTCAGAGCAAGTATGACTGAGAAGACGAGGCGCGAGTGGGTGGAACGCACGGTACGAGCCATCAATCTTGCCTTTCCCGATGTGCAAGATATCAATTTATGGCCGCAATGCGAGCGCCAGCTTCCTCACGCTCTCGCCTGCGCTGAGCTCATCAACGAATACACGCTCACATTTACAGAGGCAGCTCTACTCCTCATCAAAACAGGATATTACTTGAAAGATCATGCTCAATATGAGCAAGCCGAACCGCTCTATCTGCGTGCGTTGGACATCTGTGAACACGTGCTTGGCTCCAACCATCCGAACACCGCACAGAGTCTCAACAACCTGGCAGCACTTTACCGAGATCAGGGCAAGTATGAGCAAGCTGAGCCGCTCTACCAGCATGCGTTGGATATCGACGAGCAAGCACTTGGTCCTAATCATCCTGATGTCGCAACTGATCTCAACAATCTGGCAGAACTTTACCGAGATCAGGGCAAGTATGAGCAAGCCGAACTACTTCAGCAGCGTGCGTTGGCTATCAGGGAGCAAGTGCTTGGCCCCAACCATCCGAACACCGCACAGAGTCTCAACAACCTGGCAGCACTTTACCGAGATCAGGGCAAGTATGAGCAAGCTGAGCCGCTCTACCAGCGCGCCATCGCTATTTTTGAAAAAACTCTCGGCCCCGACCATCCCAATACGAAGACCGGCCGAGGGAACTATGCGGGACTGCTTGAGGATATGCAGCGGGAAGGGAAGCAACAACAGGGATAACGGTTATTACAATTTTGTGATTTTACAAAATACTATTTTTATTGACTTTTTAAGAGCGACCGTATACAATAGGAAAAGATGAACGGCTTTGCGTTAGTAACAGGAGGCAGTTTCATGGCAGTCGTGCAACCTGATTTTTATCGTCATGAGAACCTCATCCGCAAATCAATACAGATCCCCTCGATGCAGCATAAAGAGCTGAAGGCTCTTGCGGTTGAGCTAGAATCCTCGCTAGGAGATGTCGTGGAAACTATTATGGATTTGATGCGCCAGGACAATTACGAACAACTGCGAGCAGCCATCATGCAGAAACGCGAACACGAACTCTCCACTCTCAGTCACTCCCTCGATGAAGCCTACGCCTATCTCGGTTCCCTGCCAGAAACCCTTGA
>DATGGW010000418.1:0-5250 GCA_035308345.1 Ktedonobacteraceae bacterium
GTTCCCATCTGCACTCGCCAGCAGATACCTGTCGAGCGAAGACCGGCCGGCGACTGTATGCGCCGTTCCCTCGGCCATGCCGTCTAGCTGCACGATGCGCTCGGCAATCAGGTTCGCATACTCCTCCACTCCCTCGGCGACCTTGTCGAATAGTTCGCGCAGGGCCATGAAATGAGGCCCCTTGACGTTCCAATATGCTTGCCTGCTTTGCAGTTGCAGATCGATGGCGTCGGCTAAACGGCGGTTCAGCATCGCGACCAATTTGGTTTGCTGCTCTTCGGGCAGGATATGATTTTTCCTGGACATTGGAGCGCTCCTTTCACTCAAGCGGTGTTTTGTGCGATAATGGAGAGTCTACAATTGGAGGTTAACTTGAAATTCTCTGACATATATTCGTTCCTTTTGTATGGAGGCAATTCTCTTATCGGTATCATCTTTGATCTTATAATAGCAGCCTAATGTTATGAGGAACGTTAAATGGGCGACTTATGCTTCACATTATTAGGTCCGCCAGAAGTGCGCCATAACGATCAGGTACTGCTGTTCTCCACACGCAAGGAGTTCGCGCTCCTTATCTACCTGGCTGCGGAAGGTCGCGTTCATGGGCGTAAGAAGCTCTCCGAGTTATTCTGGCCAGAAGGTGACGCGGTGCATGGCCGGGCAGCTCTTCGCGTTACCTTGCTCCATCTTCGCCATATACTGGGTGAGGGCACCGGTGATGTTCCTGTACCTCACCTCCTCATCAAACGCGACGCCCTCGGCCTGGATCCCACCTCTGATATCGAACTCGACCTGCATATCATCCAGGAAGCCTGGACGTTGGCGCATGCGTCGACTCGCATGACTCTGACCATGCCTGAAGAAGCGCACCGCAGCCTGCTTGCCCGGCTCCAACGCGCGACCAGCCTGTCTCGTGGTGAGTTCCTGGAGGGTTTCTCGCTGCGTGATGCCCCGGCCTTCGACGATTGGGTTCGGTTCCAACGCGAATACTGGTACCTGCGCATCAATGAGATCTTCGACCGGCTCTCCCACCTGCAATTCGAAGCGGGAGAGCTTATGCCTGCCATTGAAACGGTCAGCCGCTGGCTTATACTCGCTCCACTGCACGAGGACGCCTACCGCCGCCTGATGCGCCTGCACTTCGCGGCCGGCGACCGCGATGCCGCGTTACACACCTATGACATTTGCCGGGCAATGCTGGCATCGGGAATGCAGACTGAGCCGACTCCAGAAACTGTGGCACTGGCCAGCCGTATGCGAGCCGTCGCCCCACCCCGTCGCGTGGAGGCGCCGCTCCTGCCGGTAGAGCTTTCCCCGGCAACACTCCTCGACGGGCCCCTCCTGGGGCGAACAACGGAGTTGAGTACGTTGATCAAGGCCTATCATACAGTGCAACGTGGTCAGACGCAGGTTGTGCTCCTGGAAGGGGAGGCCGGCATTGGCAAGACGCGGCTGGCGACCGAGTTTCTTGCCTGGGCGGAGATGGAGGGGGCAGACGTATTGCAGGGACAAGCCTTTGAAACCGGTGGCCGCCTGCCCTATCAGCCCGTGATCGAGGCTCTGCGCTCGCGTATTGAGCGGGAGAATGCCCCGGACGACATGCTTTCAGATATGTGGCTGGCGGAACTCTCGCGCCTGCTGCCCGAACTAAACGACCGCTACCCTGACCTGCCTGCCCCGACGGGGGACAAGTCGGTGGCGCGCAATCGGTTGTTCGAAGCGGTGGCGCGCCTGGGGCAGGCCCTGGCGGCACGAACGCCGCTGGTATTGTTCATTGACGATGTGCAGTGGGCGGATGCCGCCTCCCTCGACGTGTTTCATTACCTGGCGCGAAGCTTCGCGGGGAGCGCGACGCCTGCGCTCCTACTATTCTCGCTGCGCACAGGAGCAAGAGAAACGCTGCCAGGTCTTGCCGAGTGGCGTGACGGGATGGAACGCGCCATGCCACTGACCCGCCTGCAGCCTGGTCCTCTCACCATTGAAGATATCCTGCGCCTGCTCCAGGCATTACAGGGGGATGGAGGCAAAGGCGGAGGACGAGCGGAGAACCTGGAACGCTTTGGTCAGTGGTTGTTTGCTGAAACGGAAGGACAACCTTTCTATCTAATGGAAACGCTCAAGGTCTTGCTCGAGCGCGGCGTGCTCGCCTCCCGCCCGAACGAGGATGGAGGGTGGACAATTGACTTTACGGCAGCTATGAACCATGAGACGGTGGTGCGTGGGTTCTTTCCGCCCAGCGTGCGCGAGGTCATCGTGGCCCAGTTGGATCGACTCACCCCGAATGCATCTGCGCTGCTGGTGGCAGGAGCCGTTCTCGGCCAGGGAATCACCTTTGAGCACCTGTGCCAGGTATCCGATCTTACAGAACAGAATGCACTCCCTGCGCTGGATGAGGTACTGCACAGCGGCCTGCTGCTTGAGTCGGAGCGCGAAGGAGGGGGAAGAGGGCGTATGGCTGCCGGGCGCTACGTGTTCGCCCATCAGAAGATTCGTGCGGTAGTGTACGCTGAGGCGGGTGAGGCGAGACGGTACATTTTTCACCGCCGTGCGTTAGAAATCTTGCAAGCGGTGGCTGCGCCTCCGGCTGAACTGGCGCACCATGCTCTGGCCGCGGGGCTTGCAGAAGCAGCTTTCCACTGGAGTCTCGCAGCAGGCGATGAGGCGATGCGCGTGTTAGCGGTGCGCGATGCCCTCACTTTCTACGAGCAGGCAAGGTATCTACTAGCCGAGCGCTTGCATGGGCTTGGCCTCTTGACCATGCTCCCCGCGCCGGAGATTGAGCATCTCTACATCCACCTGGGGCGGGCATATGAACTGAATGCTGAGTGGGAGAAGGCTCGAACGGCCTACACGTCGATGCTCGCGTACGCACAGGAGGCGGGCGAGCAGGTGATGGAGAGCACCATCCTCAACCGCCTGGCGATCCTGGCCGCGCAGCAGTCCTTCGACCTGGCGACAGCACAGACGCTACTGGATGAGGCGCGGCGGATTGCCGAAGCGAGCGGTGACCTGGTGACGCTGGCAGAGACGGAGTGGAATCTGGCGCAGATGGCGATCCTTGCCTGGAAGTCGAAGCTAGCCCTGCACCATGCTGAGCATGCCCTGGAACTGGCACGCATGACAGGTCTGACGGAATTGACCGCGCGCAGCCTCTACACGCTTGGCCTGAGCTATGCCTTCAGTGGCCGCTGGGATGAGGTCGTGGCGTATGCCGAGGAGGCCCGAACCCTTTACGCGGCTATCGAGGATCAGGCAATAGCCGCCACGGGATTGTCAGCGCAGTTGATCTATGCTGGCTCGCCGCCATCATGGCAGTTGACGAAGCGAGCGATGGAGGTACTCTGCCTGTGTCTTCTGGCTCTCGGCCACGTCAATCGTGGCGAACCGCAGGCTGGCGTAACCACCGGGCGAGCTGCGCTTGACATCAGCCTGGAGATCAACAACGTGTGGGCACAGGCGTACAGCGTGCTCAATCTGAATCATGCTTTGCTGGAGGTGGGAGAGTATGAAGAGGCGCTGCGGGTTACGCAGCAAGGGGTGGAGATGGCGCGTACGCTGCCCAACCCGACACTGCTCTTCTTCCTGCTCACGGTCCTGGGCGCTGCGCACCAGGCGATGTTGCGGCTGGAGGAGGCGCGCGCCGTGCTCATAGAGTCGCTGGCTCTCAGCGAGACCATTGGTGTGCGGTCGTATAAAGTGATTGCAACCTCCAGGCTGTGCGCGAACCGCGCCCTCGCTGGTGACTGGAAGAGCGCACACACCTACGCATTGGAGACGGTAATAGTACGGAACGACATCGACACGTCTTTGCTCTTCGTCGACTTCAGCCGCTACTATGAGACGGAAGCACTGCTGTGGGGCGGTGACGAGGAGTGGGCCAGGGAGGATGTGCAGCGCCTGGGCGCAAGCATCAGTAGCAATCGACGGCAGCGTCTCCCTTATCTGCGGGCGCTGGCGAACCTGTCGCAGTGGGATGGAGAGACGCGGGAAGCTATAGAGTATTTACAAGAAGCGGCGATTCTAGCCGGTGAGATTGGACTCCCGGGCGAGCTATGGCAGATCCAGGTGGCACTCGGAGAAATGTACACCTCCTGTGATGAGACGGAGCAAGCGTCCCAGGCGTTTGCCCAGGCGTTTGCGATTGTGCAGGGGCTTGCAGAGAAGATGGAAGATGAAACGCTGCGAATGAACTTCCTCGCCGTGCCACAAGTTCGGCGCGTGTTAGAACAGGGACGAGCATAGCGCGCCGGCCGGATACCCACTTATCGATGATCACCCTCTTTTCCTCGATCTTTACATATCCTTCATTGTAATCCACCTTTGTTCCACCATGTCATGCTTCAGCGGCCTTATTAACATTCTTTTAACGCTTTAATTAACACTATGAGGTTAGTATGAAATTAGATTGTACAAATTGTTTCGCAGACTACCCAATTAATAACAACGTGAGCGTACATGGGCGCTCCGGCAGGAGAGAATAATAATCCGATGCAATTGTCATATAACCTGGAGATAGCTCTCCCAGGCGCCATTTCTTCGCAAGCCGAGCAGGAAGACGCTCAACTCGTGAAAGCCAGTCAACACGGAGACCAGGATGCCTTTGCTGTACTAGTGCAGAGGCATCAGCGCCGCGTCTTCAATATGAGTTTGCGCATGCTGCAGGACTACGAAGATGCCAATGAGATCACCCAGGAGGCATTTTTGGCTGCGTGGCAGGGGCTGCCAGCATTCCGCGGCGAGGCACTCTTTCCGACCTGGCTCTACCGTATCACCTATCATTGCTGTTTGCGACAGCTTGAACGACGCAAGCGGGAGCAGGTCCTGCAAGTGGCTATACAGGCGGAACAGACGCTGTATAGAGTGAATAACGAGAAGCAGGTAGAGGATGCCATCGAGAGACGCGACCGGCAAGCCTTTGTGCTCGAGCACCTGGAGCAACTGCCGGACAAGTATCGCACTGTCTTGATCCTGCGTCACCTCCAGGAGATGACGTATGAAGAGATGGCCAGCATGCTCGCAATACCCATTGGCACTATCAAGACCCATCTCTTTCGGGCCAGGAATCTTCTGAAGGAACGCTTGCTGGCACAGTATCCTGAAGACGCGCTAGGACGTATAATGATTATGAACTGATCTATGTGATGATTTTTTGCAATACAGCCAGAGAGCGCCAGAAGGAGCGACATGCAGACGAAACAAAGAGATGATTTCACTCCTGCCGCATCTATCTCCCCTGCGGAGCATACCCCC
>DATGGW010000419.1:0-9778 GCA_035308345.1 Ktedonobacteraceae bacterium
TATAAAGATGTGCAGCGCATTCCTTATACTACCGCCGGGCAGTCCTGGCCGGAACCAGGGCCGCATGACCAGTACAGCCTGGATTACATGGTGCGCTTTGTCGGAGATCGCGTCGCCGCCGTTGCCGCCGAAACGCCAGAAATCGCGGAGCAGGCCCTGAAACTGATCCATGTCGATTATGAGATCAAGCCCGCGCTGCTAGACCCACGCAAGTCTATGAACCCAGACGCGCCGCGCATCCATCCCGAGCCGGAGTCCTATCGTATTCAAGATGCTTCGCGCAACATTGCCGCGCACCTGCACGCGGAAGTAGGAGACGTGGAACGCGGCTTTGCTGAATCCGACCTGGTGGTCGAGGGAGAATATATCGTTCCGCAGGTGCAGCAAACGCCTATCGAAAACCATATCGTGATTACCTATTGGGATGAGGATGATCGCCTGGTGGTGCGCACCAGCACGCAGGTTCCCTACCATGTGCGCCGCATCATCGCGCCCATAATCGGCCTGTCGCCGCGCCGTATTCGTGTCATCAAACCACGTATTGGCGGCGGCTTTGGCGTCAAGCAGGAAGTGCTGCTTGAAGATATCTGCGCATTGTTGACTATTGCTTCAGATCGACCGGTCAAATTGGAGTTTTCGCGCGCCGAAGAGTTTCGCAGCAGTCGTTCGCGCCATCCACAGATTCTTCGTATGAAGACCGGTGTGAAGCGCGATGGCACGATGGTTGCCAACCAGATGACGCTGCTAGCCAACACGGGCGCCTATGGTACGCATTCCATGACCGTACAGAGCAATACCGGCTCCAAAACGCTGCCACTATATCCCTGCCCCAATATTCGTTTCGAGGCCGAGGTCGTGTATACAAACCTTCCGCCAGCAGGAGCCTTTCGCGGCTACGGCGTGCCACAGGGATGTTTCGCGCTCGAATGTCACATCGACGAGGTCGCAAAGCAGTTGGGCATGGACGCGCTCGAATTTCGCCGCAAAAACTGGATTAAGGAAGGCGATGAGAATCCCCTGGCAAAAGCGCTGGGCGAGGGCAAAGAAGGCTATGACCAGGTCATTCAGAGCTGTGGCCTGCCCCAATGTTTGCAGATCGTCGAGGAGCGATTGAGTTGGAAGGAGAAACGCGGAAAGGGTGGAACAGGCCGTTACCGGCGCGGAGTTGGCGCGGCTATCGCCATGCATGGCACGGCTATCGCGGGGCTTGACATGGCCGGCGCAAGCATCAAGCTCAATGATGATGGCTCGTTCAATCTGCTGGTGGGCGCGACCGATATCGGCACGGGTTCCGACACTGTAATCGCTCAGATTGCTGCCGAGGTGTTGGGAGTGCGTGTTGAGGATATCATCATGCATTCCTCGGACACGGATTTCACACCCTTTGACACGGGCGCGTATGCCTCATCGACCACCTACATCAGTGGCGGCGCAGCGAAAAAAGCTGCCGAACAGGTCCGTGCGCAAATACTCGAAGTAGCCGGGCAAATGCTCAAGGCTAATCCTGAAACTTTGACCATCAAAAACCGCGTCATCATGGCCCCCGCTGGAGATACCGTTACCATTTCACAGGTCGCGCTGCACTCGCTTCACGTCGAAAACCAGCAGCAAATCATGGCGACTGCCTCGTGGATGAGTTACGAATCGCCGCCGCCTTTCGCCGCCCAGGGCGCGGAAGTCGAAGTCGACACGGAAACAGGCATGGTGCGCGTCCTGCGTGCCGTCTCAGCCGTGGATGCCGGGCGTGTCATCAACCCCATTACGGCAGAGGGCCAGATTGAGGGCGGCGCAACTCAGGCGCTGGGCTATGGCGTCTGCGAAGAGATGGTCTACGACCAGAATGGCGCGTTATTGACAACCAATCTGAGCGATTATCGTATCTTCAGCGCGCCCGATATGCCCAAAATGGAGACGTATATTGTTGAGACCAGCGATCCCTTTGGTCCCTTTGGCGCGAAAGCCATTGCCGAAATACCCATCGATGGTATGGCGCCCGCCGTCGCCAATGCCGTTGCCGACGCGCTCGGTGTGCGCGTCCACCAGATTCCCTTAACGCCTGAGCGAGTGTTGAGGGCTATTCGGGCGCAAGAGATAAACAGATAACATTGAAGTACTGGAAACTTTCGGGAAAGGATAGGTTTGTGGAACCGGTCAACGTGTTTGACTACGAAGCAATCGCACAGGCAAAAATGGAACCGGCGCTGTGGGACTTCTATCAGGGCGGCAGTGACGACGAAGTAACCATGCGGGACTGCCGCGCCGCGTTTGAACGTATCAAAGTGCGTCCACGTGTGCTGGTAGATATCAGTGCAATTGATATGCGCACCACCGTGCTGGGAATACCGATCAGTATGCCCATGTTAATTGCTCCGACGGCCTTGCAATGCATTGCGCATCCCGAAGGCGAGTGCGCGACGGCGCAGGCTGCGGGCAGAGCGGATACGCTGATGATCGCCAGCACCGTCGCGACGCGCACTCTCGAAGAGATCGCGCAGGAGGCAAGTGGCCCGCTCTGGTTTCAGCTCTATGTCTATCCCAGTTTCAGAGTTGCGGAGATGCTGGTGCGCCGCGCGGAATCCGCGGGCTTTCGCGCCATTGTGCTGACGGTGGACCTGCCCGTGCTCGGCAATCGCGAGAGGGACCGGCGCAATAACGTGACCATCCCGCCACTGCCTTACCAGGAGGCAAACTTTACCGGCATAGAAAAGGAGGGACAGGAGTGGGTAATGCTCACCTGGGACTCTATCGCCTGGCTGCGTTCGATCACTTCGCTGCCGGTTATACTCAAGGGCATCTTGACGGCGGAAGATGCGCGACTGGCGGTTGAACATGGGGTTGATGGCATCATCGTCTCCAATCACGGCGGTCGCCAGCTCGATACGGCTATTCCCAGTATCGAGGCTCTGCCCGAAATCGTTACGACCGTTGCCGGGCACTGTGAAGTCTATCTCGATGGGGGTATACGGCGCGGCACCGATATTCTCAAAGCGCTAGCGCTGGGGGCGCGTGCCGTGCTGATTGGTCGCCCGGTTCTGTGGGGACTGGCTGCCAATGGCGCGGATGGCGTGTATCACGTGTTGGAGTTGCTGCGCAAAGAACTGGAGCTGGCGATGGCGCTCTCCGGTCGCCCAACACTGGCGAGCATTGATCGCACGATAGTTAGAATGTAGTTAGATCGTTTTTTCGTAGTCATTGTAGGGGCGGGAGTGGAGCGGACGAGGGGTGGAGACCCTTGCGGTCGCCCTTATTTAATCGCTTTGCATAACAGGAGGTTCTATCTCATGGTTGACTGGAATCGTCGCGCGCGTATCGCTGAGAGCATCCTTGATACGGCAGGCATGACGCCGATGGTGCGTTTGCGGCGTGTGGTAGGTGATGTAAAACCGACCATCGTCGCCAAAGTCGAATATTTTAGCCCCAGCGGCAGTGTTAAAGACCGTATCTTGCATTACCTGGTGTCTGAGGCAGAACGGCGCGGAGACCTACGTCCTGGTATGACCATTATCGAGGGCACCACCGGCAATACCGGCATTGCCACCTCCTGTGTCGCTGCGGCCAGAGGTTATCCGGTTATGATCGTCATGCCCGATGGTATGAGCGAGGAACGCAAGAAAACCATTCGCGCCTACGGGGCCGAACTGGTGCTGACTCCTGGCGCGGAGAGCGATGTAGACCTGGTTATTGAGAAAATGAAAGAACTCAAAGCTGCCTCGCCCGGCAAGTATTGGGAGGTGGGTCAGTTCGTCAATACCGATAACATCGAGGCGCATTATCGCACCACCGGACCGGAAATCTGGGAGCAGACGGAGGGTAAAGTTGGTGCGCTGGTGCTCTCTCAGGGAACGGGCGGTACCATCACCGGCGCGGCGAAATATCTGAAAGAACACAACCCCAATATCAAGATATTCGCTGTCGAGCCTGCCGAATGCGACATCCTCTCAGGCGGCTCCTGGGGGCCGCACAAGATCGAGGGTATCGGCGACGGCTTCATTCCTGAAGTGCTGCGCGTCGAATATCTTGATGGTGTGGTAACAACCACCTCGGATGAATCCATCGAGATGGCGCGCCGCCTTGCGCGAGAAGAGGGCATCTTCTGCGGTATCTCATCCGGCTGCAACGTGGCCGCTGCTATCAAAGTAGCGCATCGCTACCCCGACATTGGCATGGTCGTCACCGTTCTCTCTGACAACGGTCTGCGTTACTTCTCAACCGAATTATGCGGCGTTTACACCGATCTGGAAGTGCCGGAGCGCGAACATCCAATCAGCGACGCCGATAAGGAAAAACTGGCAAAGGTGAAACTGGAAGTGATCCACTAATGAGACAATGATGATCCACATACAGAACCTGCAATGTGTCCTATGCGGGGCCATCTATAACCCCGCGGAAGTCATCTATACTTGCCCTGCCTGCGGCCCATTGGGTGTGTTGGAAGTCCATTACGACTACGAACAGGTCGCGCGGCACATCAGTCGCGCAGCGCTGGAGGCCGAGCGCGATATAACCATGTGGCGTTATCGCGCTCTCCTGCCGATTTCTTATAGCCATAAGATTATGCCACCTCTGGCGATTGGTGGAACGCCTTTATACGCGGTGGAACGACTGCGAGCAATATTAGGGATGCGTGATCTCTGGCTTAAAGATGATAGCCGCAATCCGAGCGCGTCTCTGAAAGATCGGGCCAGTATTATTGCGGTAATGCGCGCGGAGGGAAGGACGGTGGCCTGCGCCTCGACTGGCAATGCTGCCTCATCGCTGGCAGTGCAAGCGGCAGCGCAAGGTTTGCCGTGCTATATCTTCGTGCCGCACAATGCTCCGCGCGCCAAGATCGTGCAATTGCTAATGTGCGGGGCGACGGTCTTTGCAGTGCAGGGCAGCTATGACGATGCCTTTGACCTCTGCATCGAGGCATGTAACGCCTTTGGCTGGTATAACCGCAATACTGGTTACAATCCTTATCTTGTCGAGGGGAAAAAAACCGTCGGACTGGAAATTGCTGAGCAACTCAAATGGCAGGTCCCCGATAGCGTGCTTGTGCCTACGGGTGATGGCTGCATCATTAGCGGCGTCTATCGCGGCTTTGAAGACCTCTATCGCCTGGGTATGATCGAGCGCATTCCGCGCCTGATAGCGGTGCAGGCCGAAGGGTCGCCCGCTATCGTGCGCGCGCTCGAAGGTGATGGCGTTGTGCGTCAATATCCTGCGCAGACGATCGCTGATGGCATCTCGGTAGGCCTGCCGCGCAACGGCGCAATGGCGGTGAAGTACATCCGCGCTAGCGGGGGCTTTGGCGTGACGGTCTCGGACGAGCAAATACTCGACGCGGAGAAAGAACTTGCCAGGCAGACGGGTGTTTTCGCCGAACCATCGGGCGCGGCCAGCTATGCCGGGCTGTTGCGCTTGCTTGATGAAGGAAAAATCGCGCGTGATGAAAGAGTGGTGCTGCTGGTGACTGGCAGCGGCTTGAAGAGCATCGACGCTGTAGTCGGGACAGCAGGAAGTGTTATGCCGATTGCGAATGGCAGTGAGGGGATGGAGATGGTTGCGCAATTTTACGCGACAATGGGAAACAATAAGAGGTAGTACATGTCAGATATCCTCATTGGCAATGGAACTGTGGTCGCGCTTGATGCGCAAAAACAACTGATCGAGCACAGCGCAGTGCTGGTGCAAGGTGCTCGCATTGCAGCCATCGACAACGATAATGCGTTGCGCCAACAATATCCCGAAGCAGATTACGTGGATGCCAGGGGCGGCGTCATCATGCCGGGCTTCCTATGTACCCATACCCACTTCTACAGCGCGCTTGCGCGTGGCATGGCGATTCCAGGCGAGCAGCCCCGTAACTTTCCCGAAATCCTCGAACGCCTGTGGTGGAGGTTGGATAAACAACTGACGCTGGAAGATACGCGTGCCAGCGCGGACATGTTCATGGTTGATGCCATTCGACACGGTGTAACATGCGTGGTCGATCACCATGCCAGCCCGAATGCCATCGAGGGAAGCCTGGACGTAATCGCCGAAGCCGTCGAACAGGCGGGTATTCGCGCCTGTCTCGCTTACGAGGTCTCCGACCGTGATGGTCCTGAGGTGATCGCCGGTGGTATCCGTGAAAACGAGCGTTTCATTCGCTCGCTGCGTGCCAGACGCGGCAAACAAGCCGAAGCTGGTATGCTTGCCGCCAGTTTCGGCCTGCATGCATCCTTCACCCTGAGTCCTGCCACACTTGATCGCTGCGCCGCAAAAGGGGCGGAAATGGGCGTTGGCTTCCATATTCATGTCGCGGAGGACGTCTCGGATGAAAGCGATTGTGTGACGCGCTACCAAAAACGCGTGGTTGAACGCCTCGAAGCAGATCACATCCTGGGATCTCACAGCATTGCCGCTCATTGCGTGCATGTCAATAGCGGCGAAATTGGTCGCCTGGCAGAAACGCACACCAACAGCGTGCATAACCCGCGCTCGAATATGAATAACGCTGTAGGACGCGCCCCTGTCGAAGAGATGCTAAAGGCCGGCATCAATGTTGGTCTGGGGAATGATGGTTTCAGCATGAATATGATGCAGGAAATGAAAGCCGCCTATCTGCTGCATAAACTCGCGCTGGCGGATCCACGCGCCATGCCCGGCGATCTCGTCATCAACATGGCATTTCAAAACAATGCTCGTATCATCGATGCCGTCTTTAGTCCATTCAGCGCCGATTTCCCGCGTGTTGGTGAATTGAGCGTCGGCGCGGCTGCCGATATCGTGCTGCTTGATTACCTGCCGCCCACGCCCATAAGCGGCGGCAACTTTCCCTGGCATCTGATCTTCGGCATGGATGGACAGCACGTCAACTCAACTATGGTGGCAGGTCGCTGGCTGATGCGCGATCGCCAGTTACTCACCGTCGATGAAGCGCGAATTCATGCTCGCGCCAACAAGTTATCTCAAGCTTTATGGGAGAGAATTTAACCGTAGTCATTGTAAAGGCGGGTGAGGAGCGGACGAGGGGAGGAGACCCTTGCGGTCGCCCTCGAACTTCACTCACAACGAGCCTGGCAGGATAGGGGAGGAGACCCTTGCGGTCGTCCTCGAACCCAGCCAGGTAAAAAGGAGATGCATATGAACATTCGTGAAGCACAAATTGCTGTGCAGCAGGAGCTGGTAAAACATCATGACACCATGATTCAGTTCTTGCGTCAACTGATCGCTATCCCCAGTTTTGACAGCCAGATTGGCCCTGTTGGCGATGCTATCGGCGCGCGCATGACCGATCTCGGCTTCGACAAGGTGCGGCGTGATGCCATGGGCAACATCCTGGGGCGTATAGGCAATGGCCCTCGCGTGCTGCTGTATGACAGCCACATCGATACCGTCGGTGTAGCCGATGCCACGCAATGGCAATGGGACCCTTTCAAAGGCAAGTTTGAGAATGGCATTATTTACGGCCTCGGCGCGGGCGATGAGAAATGTTCAACACCGCCCATGATCTATGCCCTGGCAGCTCTTAAAAAACTTGGCCTGGCAAAAGATTGGACGCTCTATTATTTCGGCAACATGGAAGAATGGTGCGACGGCATCTCTGGCAACGCTCTTGTCGAACACGAAGGTATTCGCCCCGATTATGTCGTGATTGGTGAATCTACCAATATGGAGATTTATCGCGGCCATCGCGGGCGCACCGAGATCAGCGTCACCTTCAAAGGCATCAGTTGCCACGCCAGCGCGCCTGAGCGCGGCGATAATGCCCTCTATAAAGCCATTCCCTTTATTCAAGGAATCGAGCAACTTCACCAGGAGCTTAAGACACGCCCGGATCCATTTCTGGGAGCTGGCTCTATCACCGTGACCAGTACCAGTACCCATAGTGTCTCACTCAATGCCGTCCCTGACGAATGTTCGCTTTATCTTGATCGCCGCATGCATCCTGCCGAGACGAAAGAGGTTGTGCTGAACGAACTACGGGCCTTACCCAACGCGCACCTTGCCGAAATCGTCGTGCCTATGTACGAGGAACCCAGCTATACTGGCTTTGTCTTTCCAGTCGAGAAAATCTTCCCCGCGTGGTCATTAGCAGAAGACCATCCATATGTACAGGCTGGCAGGACAACCTTTGAAAGCTGCTATGGCCGTCCCGCGAAGACGAGTAAATGGGTCTTCTCCACTAATGCCACGTACTGGATGGGCAAAGCTGGCATCCCCTCTATCGGCTTCGGCCCTGGCGAGGAACACTGGGCGCATACCACCCTTGACCAGGTGCCTGCCGCCGAAGTCGTGCAGTGCGCCGATTTCTATGCCATGCTTCCTTTATTCCTGGAGGCCAGATGAGTAAATTAGCGGTTGTTGCCATCGGTGGCAACTCATTGATTAAAGACGAAGCGCATAAAACGGTACCCGACCAGTTTGACGCGGTACGAGAAACGTCCGTACACATTGCTGAGATGATTGCCCAGGGCTGGAATGTAGTCATCACGCATGGCAATGGGCCACAGGTAGGTTTTATCCTCCTGCGCTCAGAACTCTCTAATAACGTCCTCCATCCTGTTCCGCTCGATTCTTGCGGCGCAGATACCCAGGGCGCTATCGGCTACATGATTCAGCAGGCTCTCCATAATGAATTTTTGCGTCGTGGCATCCAGCGCAAATGCATCACTGTTGTAACACAGGTACTGGTAGACAGTAACGATCCGGCCATGCATAACCCCGGTAAACCCATTGGCTCATTCTACAAAGAGGAGGAGGCCCGCGCTAAAATGAAGCGCGAGGGCTGGGCTATGGTCGAGGATGCAGGCCGGGGATGGCGGCGCGTCGTGCCTTCGCCCATCCCAAAGGAGATTATCGAGCGCGATGCCATCGATACTCTCATCAAGGGTGGCTTTATTGTTGTTGCCGTTGGCGGTGGTGGTATCCCTGTCATTCGCAATAGCGCAGGCGAACTCTCAGGCATTGAGGGTGTAATTGATAAAGACTTCGCTTCCAGCCTGCTCGCCGTCGAGTTGCAAGCCGATCTACTGCTCATCTCAACCGCTGTAGAGAAGGTAGCGCTCAACTTCAAGAAATCCGACCAGCGGGACCTCGACCGGATCACCCTGAGTGAGGCAAAACAATACTATAAGGAAGGACACTTTGCCAAAGGCAGCATGGGTCCCAAAGTCCAGGCCGTAATCAACTACCTGGAACATGGTGGCCGGGCTGCTCTGATAACTGTACCCGACACCATCGGCAGAGCTTTGGCCGGCCAAACGGGCACATGGATTGTCCCGGATGAATAGATCTTACCTATGCAGGGACGCGATTCATCACGTCTCGTCAAACCGACCATTTTCTCCATGTATCACCGTCAGCAAAAGAAAGGACCTTATTACGTGAAAACCAACTTGCGAGGCCGAGACTTCATCAGCACCCAGGAATGGACCAAGGAAGAACTCGAAACCGTACTCCAACTCGCCCTTGAACTCAAAATGAAATGGGGGCTTGATCTTCCAACACGTCTACTGGAAGACAAGACCCTCTTTATGCTCTTCTTCTTCTCCTCCACTCGTACCCGCAACTCATTTGAAGCGGGCATGACTCGCCTGGGAGGGCACGCTATTTTCCTTGAACCGGACAAAATGCAAATTTCGCACGGTGATACCCCTAAAGAAATTGGCAAGATTCTTTCCTCGTATGGACACGGCATTGCCATCCGCCATTGTGATTGGGGGGATGGCAATAAATACCTGCGAGATGTAGCCGAACACGCCAGCATACCCGTCATCAACATGCAGTGCGATATCTACCACCCCTGCCAGGC
>DATGGW010000420.1:0-9691 GCA_035308345.1 Ktedonobacteraceae bacterium
TTCACCAATGGCTGGATGCGCACCGGCGACATCGGGAAAATGGACGAGGAGGGCTACTTCTACGTGGTTGATCGTTCAAAAGACATGATCCTGGCCGGCGGCTTCAACATCTTCCCGCGTGAAGTCGAAGAGGTGCTTTACCACCATCCTGCCGTAGAGGAAGTCGCGGTGCTAGGTATGCCTGACGAATATCGCGGCGAGACGGTAGCAGCCGTGATCGTCCTGAAGCCAGACTGCGCACCCAGCGATGAGACCCGCGCAGACATCATCGCTTACTGTAAAAAGGAATTAACCCCCTACAAGGTTCCCAAAATTATAGAATTCCGTGAGAGCTTGCCCAAGACGCTGGTTGGCAAGGTCTTAAAAAGAGAATTGAAAAACACTATCAAACCATCGTAGGGATTTACAGAAATGTATGTAAACGAGGAGAAAGCTAGACCTATGTCAACAACCATGAAACCGACCGAGGTGGGTACCGCTTTCCTGACCACCTCTGTCAGCGAAACCGCAGACAGAATTTTCACACTGGAGCAGTTAGACGAGGAGCAGCGTTGGATCGCCGAATCGGCAGCCACCTTTATGGCGCGCGAAGTGCTTCCTAATATCGAAGCCATCGACCACCAGGAGCCGGGCCTGATGCCCGGCCTCGTCAAGAAGGCCGGAGAGCAGGGTCTGCTCTCCATCGATGTGCCGGAAGCCTATGGTGGCAACGAACTCGGCCTGCTGGTCAGCTCACTGGTAGCCTCTCGCTTCAACGAAGGCTCGTTCAGCACCGCCTTTGGCGCGCATACCACCATCGGTACGCTGCCCATCGTCTTTTACGGCACCGAGGAACAGAAGCAGCGCTATTTACCCAGGCTGGCCTCAGGCGAGTGGATCGCCGCCTACGCCCTGACGGAGCCGGGTGTTGGTTCCGACGCTATGGGTCTATCTACTCGCGCCGAGCTCTCCGAGGACGGTAAATATTACATCTTGAATGGAACCAAACAGTGGATTTCCAATGCCGGTTTCGCCGACCTGATGATCGTTTTCGCGCGTGTCGGCAATGAGCGGCCCTCGGCTTTCATCGTTGAGACAAGCTGGCCGGGCATTTCTACCGGCGCGGAAGAGCGCAAGATGGGTATCAAGGGCTCTTCGACTCGCCAGGTCTACTTCGAGAATGCGCAGGTTCCGGTCGAAAATCTGCTGGGCGAGATCAACAAAGGCTACAAAATCGCTTTCAACATTCTCAATATCGGGCGTTTGAAGCTGGGCGCGGGCGCGGTCGGTGGAGCGCGCAGCGCGTTGGGGCTGGCTGCTACCTATACTACCGAGCGCAAAGCTTTCAACAAGTTCCTGCACGAGTTCGGCATGATTCAGAAGAAACTGGCGCGTGTGGCTGCCGAGACCTACGCCGCCGAGAGCGAGGTCTTCCGTACGGCTGCCAATATCGAAAACGCGCGGTGCAGCGCGGGTGATAATACCGAGGCCGCGTTCAAAGCCATCGAGGAGTATGCCATTGAAGCCTCGATTGCTAAAGTGCATGGCAGCGAAGTGATGGCCCTGGCCGCTGACGAGGGTGTGCAAATCTTCGGCGGCTACGGCTTCATGCAGGAATATCCCATCGAGAAAGCCTATCGTGACGCGCGTATCCAGCGCATCTACGAAGGCACCAACGAGATCAACCGCCTAGTCACATCCGCGACCCTCTTCCGCCGCGTGCTGAGCGGCAAGGTGCCATTGATGGCGAAATCTCCAGAGATCGAGGCGCGTGTGAAATCTGGCCAACCCCTCAACAACACAGGTGAGGATATACCCGCCGCACTGCGCGAGGCCGTCAATGCCCTGGAACGCGCCAAAGATGCCACCATCTACACAGCCATGAAAGGCGCTATGAAATATATGCAGGCGCTCGAGCACGAAGAAGAGTTCATCGAGTACCTGGCGAACCTGCTCATCGACCTCTATGCCATCGACAGCGCGCTTGCTCGCGCAACGCAGTCGGTGCGCCGGGGCGACGCTAACGCTTCTATGCACATCAAACTGGCGCAACTGGCAACCTGGCTGGCCTTCTCACGCCTGCGCGCCAACCTCGACCAGATGATTATGAGCAGCATCGACGAAGATAAAGTAGAGAAAGAGCTGGCCTGCGTGCGAGCCTACGTTGGCGACTACCTGCTCAACGGCGTAACCCTGCAGCGCGAAATCGCCGCTATTGTGGTGGAGAAACGGGGATATCCATTTTAATATGGCCTTCTGAGAGGGGTCGGAGGGCGACTGCAAGGGTCTCCACCCGGCCCAACCCCACTCCCGCCCTTACAAAGACTACGAGGAGATGAATAGCGTTCATGTAAGGGCGGGGGCGGCGGTGTTGAGGGGTGGGAACCCTTGCGGTCGCCCTCCGTTGGATTCAATCGCAGCCCACGAAAGGGGTCAGACCCAAATGCATTTCAGAACTCCCTCGTTCGTCGAAGTCGATGGCCGGAAACTGGCATATAATGAAGTATCCCCGGCAGAATCCAAAGGGACTATTTTATTGTTGAGCGGCCTGGCTGCCAAACGCTATAGCTGGTATTACCAATTGGACGAGTTTGGTCGTTCTTATCGCACCATCGCGCTCGATCACCGCGACATCAGCGACAGCGATCCATTTAACGAACCATATACCATCGCCGACCTGGCCGATGACGCGGCGGCAGCCATGCGCGCCCTCGGTGCGCAGCGCGTCAGCGTTATTGGCATTTCGCTGGGCGGCTTTGTAGCCTTGCAGTTCGCCATTCGTCATCCTGAGCAGGTGGACAAACTGGTGCTGGTCTCAACCTCGGCTGGCGGCGCGACGCACGTCCAGCCCGGTCCCGAAGCGCTGGCGAGGCTGGCTCCCGCCTCGGGTAAAAACCTTGAGATTGGGGAACTGGCGAAGCAAAATTATGCCGCTATCGTGGGTCCCGGCTTTGCCGAAAATTACCTGCAGGACCTGGAAAATATCGCCGAGATCGCGCGCTATCGCCAACTACGTGCCCCTGCCTATATACGCCAGTTGCAAGCCGCTATGGGACACGACGCCTCGCAACAACTGGAACGCATTCAGGCTCCAACGCTGATCATTCACGGCGATGTGGACCCACTCGTCCCTCCCGGCAACGGCGATTACCTGGCGCGACACATCAAGGGCGCGCAACATATCGTCTATCATAATGTCGGGCATGTTCCTATCATTGAATGTCCCGAACAGTTCAATCGCGATGTGCTGGCCTTTTTAGAGAATTAAAAGGAGATACTCTATGTCAATCGACATCGAAAAGGCATCCTTACGCGAACTTGAAGAAGTAGGCGGAGATCGTATCATCGTCGGGGAGATCGACGATAAACTGGTCGCCCTCCCCAGCTATATGGACCTCTATCATCGCTGGGAGCGGCAGCAATGGAGTACGCAAGACCTCGATTTCAGTATCGATCGCCAGCAGTGGGCCGAGGTTGACGAAGCCAGCAAACCTATCTGGATCAGCGGCTTTGTGGTCTTCTTCCAGGGAGAAATGAGCGTCACCAATACCCTTATTCCCTATTGCGCGGCCATGCCTACCGAGGAGCAGCGTATTTTTCTCACCACACAACTGGTCGACGAAGCGCGCCACGCTACTTTCTTTGGTAAATTCTTCCGCGAGGCCCTGCAAATGGACGGGCCGGACATTGAGTCCATCCTGGCACAGATTCGGCCAATGCTCCGCCAGGGCGAGCGTGAAATTCTGATAGAAGGCATGAACGAAATCGCGCAGAGGATTCATGACGAGCCGCGCAACATGCTTTATCTGGTCGAGGGCGTCACGCTGTACCACATCATCACCGAAGGCACACTGGCGATGGCCGGGCAGCGCAACATGCTGAACCGCAATAAACGACTGGGGTGGTTCCCAGGATTCCAGCAGGGTTTTACCGCCATCGCCCGCGACGAGTCGCGTCATGTGCTCTTCGGCGTGCGCTTCCTGCGCGATATGGTGCAGCAGAACCCCGCTTACGCGGATGTGATTCGCAGCACCATTACCCGCTGGATGCCGCAAATACATGAAACCCTCTATCTCTCGGAGTTTCAGCGCACCGTGCTGGCAGCCTTTGAGGAGGACCCGGATGATATCGTCAACTTTGGCATGAACTCACTGCGCAAGAAACTGAAGGTGATAGGCGTGAGTATTAAAAATGTGTGAATATTACTCTTGCGCGGCATTTTCATAAAAAAAGAGCATTAAACCTCTGGACAAGAACGCTTAAATCGTGCATACTATGCATATGTATTTTCGAAGCGTGTAGCTTACAAGTAGCATACATTGTATAGACAACGTTTAATGAAGTTGTCATTATCTGAGCAGACTTAACTTTGTGCAAGATGGTTGATTGAACCTCATCGATAGTCAGCAGGAGGGAGCTATGCTTGTATCTGAGGGGAACCAGAGTGAAGTAGCGCGATTGCTTGAGCAGATCAGCGCGGAGTATGAAGCTGCGCAGCGCGGCTTGAGCGGTCTCGCCTATGGCGCCTCAAAACATGACTTTATCACCGCTCGTATGGAGAATATGGGCCATCTGCACAACCAGTTGCAGGAGATAGTTGGAGAGTCCGCGATCTCCCTGGTGGCTGAAAAGTTGAGCAACCTTCCCTGAAACATGCCGGAGTTGACCCAGGGCGCACCGCAAGGATGCGCCTGGTTTTTTATGCCAATGACAGTGAACCCTCGACTAGCGAAATGTGCATGTCGAAGAATCTAAGTGGGCTGAAAGATGGTTTTTTCCAGACCCCCGTTACGATGAATTCGGTCTCTTCGCTGGCGAACGTCTCTTTGTCAAGAGCGCATTGTTGCCCGTCCAGGAAGAGCCGCAGCCATTGTTTATGGTATTCATACTCTAGCAGGGGCGCGCCCTCACACACGAACCATTCGGCAATGCCTTGAAGATAGAAGCGAAAATCATCGGGCAGGGGGTAGCGGCGCGCAATCTGGTAGCTTTTCTCCTCGACTTCCTCGAACCCGGCGGCTCTCAGATACGCAGCCAGCTTCGAGCCAACCCAGCTATCCTCAAAGGCGTAGCCCGCATCGACGCGCACACGTTCCCATCGCTCGCGTGCCTGGAGAACACGCGCTTGCAAGATTGGATCGATGTTTTGAAAGCGCATGGTACCAAAGTCGATATCTTTGATGACCAGCCGACCGCCGGACACGAGATTTTGGCCCATAGCAGAAAATGTCCCAACCGGGTCAGGGAGATACTGACTGACATTGGCGCTAAAAATAACATCGGCGCTGCCAGGCAGCACTGGTAATTGTTCCAGTACCCCTTGTTTATATTGCACCTGTTGTTGGTACCATTGGCCCTGACTCCGTTGCTGCGCCGTGACGAGCGCTGCCGGGGAAATATCCACGCCGGTTATCCGCCCTCGTGGACCAATGGCGCGAGCCAGCAGAGGAGTCCACAACCCTGGTCCGCAGCCCGCATCAATCACATAACTTCCCTTTTTGAGCTGCAAATCCCGTATCATTTGTTCACGTTCGGGCGCTTTACTGCGGTGATGTGTCTCCAGCCATTCAATTGCATTCAGAGGCAATCCACTTTCGTTCACGTGAACACGCTTATTTACTGCCATCTCACTTCCTCATCTATGGTGCAATTCAGGTACTACCAAATATAAGCAAAGTATAACATGTGACAAAAACATTTGACAAAATATCTTACAAATGTAGTACTTTGGTATTTACAATGTAGGAAACAAGTTTAGTACGAACGACTAGGGCGGGGACAAGCCCACGCCCTGGCTCACACAGGCTTAATGCAAAATAATGAACCTGACCCCAAAGCGGATCTGCCTTGCGCTCAACTACGCAAACCGCTATACTCTATGCATTGAGCAGGGCAGATTTGACCAGAGATGGAGGAGTGTTTCGTATGGACTCTCAACAGTCATCAGGAGAACAAAGTGAGCAGCAGGAACTGGTATATCCACCGCCGCCGTCGTATTATGAAAACATGCAGGCGCCTGCTGAACTGCCCCCTTTACCTGGAAAGCCGGTGCAACCAGAGCTTACCCGGCCGCAGCCGGTTGTGAGCATGCCTCCTGGTTACTATGATCGTGGCGTACAGGGGCAGTATTACTCACCCCCGCCTGTCAAGCGTTCGCGCGGGCAGACGTGGATCATCGTCTCCATCATTGGCGTAAGCGTGCTGCTGCTTTGCGGCGCGGGCAGCTGGGCATTATATAACATCTTTGGCGCGGTGTACCAGCAGGTAAATGGCGCAACCCAGGTGGTGCAGGACTTCTATCAGCACGCGCAAAAGCAGGACTACAGTGGGGCTTATGCTGATCTGCAAATCAGTGGACTTACATTAAATACATTTACTCAAAAGGCGCGGGCAGTTAATGCACAATATGGCACGATCACATCATTCAATATCAATGCGGCTGCATTCAACAGTTCAACCTCGGCGCCCAACACGTCAAGCTGGCAGGTGACAGTCAGTGTTACGCGCCAGCTTGCCTCTTATAATGTACCTATCTCAATTAACACTATCAATGGCAACTGGATAATTTCGCAGATAAATCTTTCCAAGTTTTGAAAAGCAAAGTGCTTACGCAATACCTGCCTGCGCACCGACTATAGAAATCTCACGACCAACGCAAGCGCGCAAATCTTCGCGGTAGAATCGCCAGGTGCTGCCTACTTTATGACCCGTGAGTTGCCCGGACCACATAAGGCGGTAGAGGGTTGAGCGACTCACGCGTAAATAACCCATAGCCTCTTTGAATGTAAGTAGGACATCATCTTGAATCATTTGCACAACCATGTGTTCTCTACCTTTCTTTTTGTTCAAACCCGATATCTCTTCAATATCTGTGACGAGCGCTGAAAATTGTATCAATTGATACACATATTTGTCTCATCGCATGTTATAGTAACCAATGGTGAAGCGGTTTCGCGTTGAGAAGTAGTTATGATCTGGTTAAGTTTATCGCTTCTCTGGTTGGATATTCATTACCACCCTCTTGAAAGCATAGAGTCAAGCGTAGTCGCTTCGCACGCCACCGGAAAAATGATCATGCTGGTTGTGGTTTGCAGCAGGTGGATGGCGTGTGTATCGGTCGGGTGAGCCATCGCGACGGTGAGGCGATTATGGTCGCGTCCGACCGGGACACAGCGCAATTCACATGCCAGTTTATATGGAATGAGTCGTTTCAAGCTCTGCGAGAGGCGCGATGGGAGTCGCATATAAGGAACGCCGCTGGCATGCAGGGCGACCGGTATGCTGTTAAATTCATCATCGAGCGATGATCTTAAGTGTATCTCCACAGGATAGCTGGGTTTACTACTGCGAATCTGCTCGCTGAAAGCCGGGCGCAGCGTCAGGTTATGAGCGACGCAGCCAGCATGATAGAGCAGTTCTTCCGGCGATGTTCCCGGCCTGGGATAAGAGCCAATGCCGATAGAGATGTCAGTTTCGCGTTTCAAAGGCGGGATGACCGTTTCTGGTTGCAAGAGGTTGATGCTATAATAGACCCGCTCAACGATACCGAAGGCGCCCTCCTCGTCTACGTCGGGTAAGATGATTGCTGCGCCTGTGCCTCCATGCAAGATGAGCTGATCGCTGCTTCTCATGGTGCGACGCACATTGATCAACACCTGTTCCATGAAACTGCCGGGCGCGTGATAGCGATGGCGTTTATGCAGGATAGCTGTCTTCGGCATGATATGCACGTGCTCCAACTGTGAGACGTGAATAAGCAGCAGGCTTAAAGGTGTTGAACGCGGGAAAAGGGCTGCAAGACTTGACCGCAAGTAGCGGTTTAACTCCCGAGTGGCCGGTGTTACAGGGGTCAGCGTATCCTCACCCTCGCCCGCGTTGTCCGGGTCAGACCCGAACGTTCGATGCAATGAAGACAGCGGTGGGCAATCGCAGCGTTCAGCCGCAGGACTGCCAATATTGATTACTTGACATTCAGTTGTAAACAGGTTGTTTCCGTCGCGTTTCATAAGAATTCCTGTAATATACCAGGCAAAGTATGGTTATTAAGTATTCGGCTGAACTTGATTATACGGTGCCAATGACAAGGTTATGATATAAAGTGAGTTGTGTTCTGGTTAAGAATACGAAGAGTCGGTTGAGAAGCGTGTGTATGGTGTGGGAGGATTATGGTACGAAGGCTAGCAGGGCGGGAATGACCCCGCCCTGGTTGCTTACAATGGTTCAATGGTAACGGGCGCTGTGAATGTATAACCGACACCTGGGACGGTCATTATATATTGCGGGCTATTGGGTTCGGGTTCAACTTTCTGGCGCAGGTGTCTGATATGTGTCTTCACCAGTCCAGAGTCACCTGCTTCATCGTAACCCCAGACGCGCTCGATAATCATATCGGTGGTTAGAACTTGCCCGGTATGCGTAATAAGCAGGTGCAGCAGACGGCTTTCGGTAGGCGTTAGTCGTACTTTCGTGCCGTCTCGCAGCACTTCATGGCGCATAGCGTCAAGAGTGACAGGCCCGACAGTAATCGTTGAAGAGCCGGATGACCCTTTCGAGTTGTTGGATCGACGCATAATGGCTTTAATGCGAGCGAGTAACTGCCTCGGGCTGAAAGGTTTGCGCAGATAATCGTCTGCTCCCATCTCTAATCCACGTATCTCATCATCTTCACGATCATGTGCGGTCAGGATCAAGACCATTGAATTGGTTTCACTCCGCATCTGGCGACATACCTCGAAGCCGTCAAGCTTCGGCATCTGAACGTCAAGGATCACCAGATCGGGCAACGTTTCGCGCCAGCGCTTAATGGCCTGTTCGCCATCGAAGGCGCGCACTACGTCGTATCCATGTCCCTTGAGCCAGTAGCTCAGCATATCAACCATGTCGCGGTCGTCATCCGCCACCATGATTTTCACTCGTGTTTCCTCCTGCGGGCCTGTGTTACAAAATTCCCCTGTACTTCGATGTATGCAGACCCTTACTTGATAAAGTTCGTCTCTTTGCTAGTAACGGGATGCATCACAGGTAGTAACATCATGGTACAATTTGGGCTATGAATAGTCACCAGAGTAACCAGGTGTTACCGTGGTGTAAAAAGTACTCTTGCAAAATCTATCATCGGCAGTTTTGTTCTTCTTAGACAGGGTGCATACAGGTAGATAGGAGAACTTTATCATGGTTTCACGCGCAGAATTACTGCGTCTGGCACGCGAAGCAGCGCAGCGCGCTCATTGCCCGTACTCGCATTTTCGCGTCGGCGCGGCCCTCGCTGCCGGAGACAGCATCTATACAGGCGTCAATATCGAGATATCCAGCTACGGACTGACCCTGTGCGCCGAACGTTCCGCGTTGGCTGCTGCTATAAGCAGCGGGGTAGGGTCGGTAACACAGGTGGCAGTAGCCTGTATCGATGTGCCTTCTGACGCGGGCATCGCCGAACGCACGCCCTGCGGCGCCTGCCGCCAGTGGCTGGCCGACCTCGCGCCGCACGCGGTTATTTACATTGATGGCGTCGAGCAGGATTTCAGTGTTGCCGACCTGTTACCATACGCGTTTGGGTTGTGATAGGGCAATTCCCACGGGATGCGCAACGAGCTGCACTTTTAGCTCAAATGACTCCATTGGCTCGTTCAATGCTCGCGCTTTTTGCTAAGAGAGCAGAAATCCTTCTGCCTGATGGAGAGCTGAGAGCCATGAAGGATGTGCTCATGCCACT
>DATGGW010000421.1:0-13428 GCA_035308345.1 Ktedonobacteraceae bacterium
CCTGAACCTGCGCAGCGCCGCAATCAGCGTCCAGATCATCACCAATCCTACAAAGGTAGCCACGATACGGTGGAAGACGTTAATATCGGCCAGGTGAGTGACAATAGCCCAACCGGGCGCGCTGCCGCACAATGGCCAGCCAGGACAGGCCAGCGCCGCGCTGCTATTGGTGACATACGAGCCACTGAGCATCAATCCATACACCAGTATCGCGTTGGTGATCGCCAATCGCGCAAACTTACGTGTCTTCGCGGGATGCTCCTTACTCGCCTTCACTTTTCCCGCCAGCACCGCAATAGTGATGAGCAGGGCAAAGATCACCAGGGCTGTCGCAAGGTGCGCCGTGATGATTTCCGGTGGCAGCTTCATCAACACTGTCAGGCCACCCAGGACAATCTGGATCACCAGGAAGACGGGCGCGATCAAGGCGGGTATCAAAATCTGCCGCTCTTTGCGCGCGTATATAATAGCCAGGATCGTTGTGGCAATTAACAGCACACTGACAATAGACGCCGTATAGCGATGAAACTGTTCCAGGAAAGCGTGAATTCCTGCCGGAGCGAAGGCTTTACCAAAGCACAAAGGCCAGTCGGGGCAACTCAGGCCAGAGTCAGATACGCGCACCGTGCCGCCGAGCGCGATAAGAAAATAGGTGAATCCGACCGCCACCCACGCAGTTCGACGTAAATATTTCATGGTTCCAGGAATCCTTTGTAGAAGATAATCTGACGCTTAGTATTGTCATGGAAATGCCTGATACGTTCCTTGCAAGGTTGCATACCCGCCTTACAAACGCCTGAACAAACCATCCTCGCCAGAGATATTGCCCTGCGCCTTGTTCGCTGTTATAGTATTACCCGAATGATATTTCACCTGGAAGGTCAGCAATATGGCAAATATCGGACTCAATTTCTGGCTTACACTGTGGAACTGGGACCCTAGTATAGTGATCGGAACGGCTCTGATTGTCGGCCTGTATTTCTATGCCATCGGGCCTGTGCGCAAACGCCATCAATTCGCGCCAGCCAGCAAAGGCCAGATATTTGCTTTCATGCTCGGCATGGTTCTGATGTTCCTGGCGCTTGTCTCGCCATTGGACGAATTGGGCGACTCCTATTTATTCAGCGCGCACATGGTGCAGCACCTGTTCCTCACCACTGCCGGGCCGCCGCTCCTGTTGATTGGCACGCCAGAGTGGTTTATCAAACCTGTTGTGCGTAATAAATTGATTTTCAAGACAGCGCGCTTCCTTACCTATCCGGCGGTAGCGTTCGTTCTCTTTAATGCCGATTTCTTTCTCTGGCATGCCCCATCGCTCTACGATGCCACGCTGGAAAACCAGGCCATCCATATCCTTGAACACCTGACGTTCATCATATTTGGCTTGTTGAACTGGTGGCCTATCTTCAGCCCATCCAAAGACCTGCCACGTCTCTCCATCGGCGGACAAATCCTGTACCTCTTCCTGAGCGGTATGCCCGTTGTACTGCTTGGAGCGGGTCTCACCTTTGCTTCCCCGCTTTACGCGCCCTACATTGCCGCTCCGCGCGTATGGGGCATCTCAGCCGCCACCGACCAGCAACTTGGCGGCCTCATCATGTGGGTGCCTGGCAACATCATCTTCATCATTATCATGAGCGCGCTCTTCCTGCGCTGGATGCAGAAAAAAGAGAGAGAGCAGGCCGCGCAGGAACGCGAATTGTACGAAGCGGAGGACGCGGCAGACCTACCAGTGTGACCAGGGCGGAGCCAGATTGCCAGGGCGCGAGCTTGCCCTGGTAGCCCATACTCAAGCATGTTATAATGCGCCTGTGTATTTCCGCTTTCTAGAGGGTAAAGAAGAAAAGGAAAGTGGGAAAATCAATCACTACGCATGCGCTGGGAAGGCGGCTTCATCGTGCTCATTACTCGTATCGAGCTGGAGAACATCAAGAGTTATCGTCATCTTACGGTAGATTTTCGGCGCGGCACCACCGCTATAAGCGGGGCCAACGGCGCGGGCAAGACTACGCTTGTCGAGGCCATCGGCTACGCGCTCTTCAATTTCCTTTCATACAACCAGAACCAGTTTGTGCGCGAAGGCGAAAAGTATGGCAAAGTAGTCATCCACCTGGTCGGCAGCGATGACCGGCCCTATGTCGTCGAGCGTCGCTGCGGCGCGGGCGCATCGTGGATGGTGTATGACGAGGAAGCCGATGCTCGCGTCGAACAGCGTGCCGATGTGCTGGATAAGCTGCACGAACTCTTCGGTATTGACCGCGAACGCCCGCTGGAAAGCCTTTTTCGCGATGCGCTGGGCGTGCCACAGGGAACCTTCACCGCTATTTTTCTGGATAAGCCTTCTAAACGCAAGGAAACTTTTGATGCCCTGCTCCAGATCGAAGATTACAGGACCGCCTTCGATTACCTGCTGGAGGTGCGCAAACAGTACGAGGAACAGATTCAGAACCAGAGGAGCGAGATTCAGCGCCTCGAAATCGAGACGCGCGAACTACAGGAGTGGCGCGCTGCCTTGAAAAACGCTATGCATGAAGACGAACAGAAGAAAATACAGAATACTGAGAAGACGCGGAGGCGCGCAGACTGCGAAAGCCGCCATACCTTGCTCAAAAAACAACACGAGCAACTCAACGCTACAGAGACAGCCTATAAACAACAGCAAACTATTTCCAACACCGAACAGCAATTATTAAATGGCAGCGAAAGGTCGGTTCAAGATGCGCGTACAGCGCAATCAACTATCGAGAGCAGTGAGGCAGATTATAGACGCTACTTGCAGGCCGAAAAGCTTTTACAGCAACTGCGCCTAGATGAGCATGAGCGTAACACGCTGCAAACACGATCCAACAACCTTAACCATTCGCTTGCTACGATACAGGCCAATATGCGCAATCTGCATACGCGCCTGCTCGAAGTAGAGGCGGCACGGAAACGGCTCGCGGAATTGATGCCGTTCGTGGAACGGCAATATGAACTGGAAAACCGGCGCGATGTCCTGAAGCAGCAGGTCATGCAATACAATGAACTGACCAGAGATATAAAAAGACTGGACGCGGAGCAGGCGCGGAGGCAGCAGGAATTAGCGAGACACGCGCGCAGTATGGCTGTCATCGAAGCGCTGCGTCCACTGGCAGACCAGGTCAACGAGCGCCTTGAGCATGTCACCAATCTACAGACGAGAGCTAACGAACGCGGCCCCAAACATACTCAACTGCACGATAAACAAAAAGAGTTAAAGAGGAAGATGGACGAGCGTGAGCAAGTTGCCTTGAAGTTACGTGGTGAAGAGGATACCATTACGAAATTGGAAAAGAACCGCTCAAAAGTGGATGAACTGCCAGAACTACAACAACACTCTGACGACTTGACTGCCCAACTCCATCGCCTTGAAGGCAATATCGCAGGCTATAAGAGATCGCATAAGTTGTCGGCAGGCGGTCTATGTCCTCTGCTACACGAACCCTGTCAGAACATTAGAGCGAAGGGTATAGATAGCCTGGAATATTATTTCGATGCCGAGATTAAACGCGACGAAGCAGTATTGGCAGCACTCGGGGACGAACTGACAACGCTTACCGGGCGCTTGAGTGTTATCAAAATCTATGCCGAGGAACTGAACCAGATAGGGCGCCATATCGAGTTGCGCGATGGCTATATCGAGCGCCTTCAGCAGTTAGCGCAGGATATTACGCGCCTGGAACGCGAGGTGAACGATCTTCAAGCAGACCTGGATGCTCTCAAAGCCATTGATGCGCAAATCGCCCAGGCGAAGATCGAACTGGAAGAGAGTCGCAACGCCGACGCGCAGGTACGCACCCTGGGCAGCCTGCAAGAGCAGGTTGAACAGGCGCAGGCAGCACTACAGCAGATCGCCACTGATCTAAAGGAGCGCGGGCAGACTGCCGGTGCCCTGCGCGACAGCGAAGCAAATTTGCGCCTGGTTGAGCAGGAACTTGCGCAACTTAAAGACCCGCGCGCAGATAGCAAGGCACAGCAAGCCATCATTCAACAGGAAGCCGCCTACTCACAGCAGTTGCAGCAGGAACAGCGCAATGGTCAGGAGATCGAGCAGCAGTTACAAGACCTGCAACAGGAACTTGCGCAGTATGCGAACCTTGATGCGCAGATTGGCGAGCAGGAAGCCATTCGCCAGGTGTGTTTCTCCAACTACAACACCTATTTGAAAAACGTCGATGTCGCACGGCAACTTCCCGAACGCGAACGCGCCTACCTGGAAGCGCTGCGCAAAGCAGAGCAGGCCAAACGAGATTTGCAGGCCGCCGAACAGGCATACCTGGAGGCACAGGCTCGGTTCAACGAGCAGGAACTTGTATCGGTCGAGCAGGAAATCAACCAGTTACATGGTGAACTATCGGCTCTGGCCGAGGCCATGCGCAAACTTCAGCTCGAAATTAACGAACTTGTACAGAAGATAGAGCATGCCGAAGCCCTGCGCCTCCAACTGGAAGCAGCCGAGAAAGAAAAACGCGAGCTCGAAGACCTGCAAAAGATGGTTGAACAATTCCGCAAGCTCATACGCGATGCCGCGCCGCACGTGTTGAAAGCCATGCTGAACGACATTTCCAGCGAGGCGAACCGCATCTTTGGCGAGATTATGGGCGACCGCAGCGCGCAGTTGAGCTGGGACAACGACTACGAAGTGACGCTGCGCCGCCAGGGCGTGAGTCGCTCCTTCGCGCAACTAAGCGGGGGCGAGCAGATGAGCGCCGCGCTGGCTGTGCGCCTGGCCCTTCTCAAGAAGCTCTCCACGCTCAACCTGGCTTTCTTCGATGAGCCAACCCAGAATATGGACGAACTGCGCCGCGCCAACCTGGCGGAACAAATCCGGCGAGTGCGCGGCTTCGATCAACTGTTTGTCATCAGCCACGACGACACCTTTGAACAGAGTCTCGACAGCCTGGTGCGCCTGCGCAAGAAAGATGGCGAGACGCGCCAGGTAGCTGACGAGGAGGCTATGTTGATGGAAGGGCAGGTGACGGTGCATGCTTCATAAAGGCAAGTTGCAAGCAGCTTTGAACGCTAAATACGGCCAGTTCACCGCCGACAATGCCGCCTTCAACGATCAACTGAAAGCTTATAGCAGCGCGCTCGAAACGCTGTATCTACGCTATGCATCGGGTGAGCAGTTGGAATACCAGTTGCCGCCTGACCGGGAAAGCACACAGTCAGCGGGAGCGCGCCCCAGCCTTGAGTTTGATCGCTGGCTGGTTAACGCGGCCTACAGCGAGTATCACGGGCCGCTTTTCCCTTTCGGGCGCGAATTTGACAACCACGAGCAGGCTCGCCAGTGGGCGGAATGCATCGAAGGCATCACCACAGTCGCCGTTGATGGCAGCCAGCTCCTGCCCTGGCGAGACGCCTCCATACCGGTAGCTTTGATCCAGGTGGGACTGTTCGCGAACCCGCACGCGCAGGGACGCCCCTACACCAAAGATGTGCATATGGAGGTGCTTTCACCAGACGAGATCATGGAGCAATCGCGCACCGAGAGCAAAGATCCCGATAGCTACCCCTACTCCGAAATAGAGGTCACGCTGCGCCGCTACAGCCTGGAAGTCGAAACACTGTGCAGCCAGATGGAACACTACGCGCGCGAGCGCCGCGCCAGCCATCCCGCCCATAGTCCGGTGGTCTTCTTCGATGGCTCGCTGGTGGTGTCCTTTGCCCTGACCATGCCCAGTCCCTATCGCGAACGCTACATCGCTTCCGCCGTCTCGCTGCTCAAAACGTCCGAGCAGTGCCGCGTCCCCTTGATCGGCTACATCGACACCAGTTACGCGCGCGACATAATGACCATGCTGCTGCGCCTGGACAGCGCCCAGCCGCAGCCAACGCTGCGCGAAACAAAAAAGATTCACGATTCGCTGCTCTGGCAGGACCATATGCGCTGGGGAGATCGCACGCCCGCCATGATCTGCGCGCGCGGCGATGTGCTGCAAGGCTACGGTGAATATCGCCAAAGTGTGGCCTTCTGCTACCTCAAAACCACCTCCGCGCAGCCGCCCGCGCGCCTGGAATTCCCGCGCTGGATGCTCGACGATGGCCTTCTCGAACCTGTATTGGACGTAGTGCGCGCCGAGGTGATCGCCGGAAACGGCTATCCCTACGCCATCGAGACGGCGGACGCCGCAGCCGTGATAAACCAGCAGGACCGCATGGAGTTCTACGCGCACTTCCAGGACTTTATGCAGCGCCAGGGGATCGAGTTTAGCTTTTCGAGGAAAGCGGTGAGTAAGAGCAGGAGAAGATAGAGCATCTTCCAGAGCGACCGCAAGGGTACGCCTCTACCCCGATGGGTTGGCATTGCGATTCGTATAGGATAGAGGCATACCAGGGTTTTTCGAAAGTCGAGATGCAAGGGCGACCGCAAGGGTCTCCACCCCGCATCCACTCCTCTCCCGCCCTTACAATGAACGCTCTGCAATCCTCGTCGTAATCATTGTAAGGGCGGTAGGGCAGATGTGGGGAGACCCTTGCGGTCGCCCTCTTCTCTATCATCTCTATAAATGCGGGTAATTGCCTTGCGGTCGCCCTGACAAATAACTATATGATATACTGTCCCCAGCATACCGTTGTTTATTCATGTTCTTCCTAGAAATAACCCTATGTCGCGCTCAACCAATTACAAATTTACCTGTCCCTGTGGGGAGAAGTTTAGCAGCCCCATTTATGATTATGTGAATGTGGCGAAAGACCCATCGCTGCAATATACGGTGCTGGCCGGTTTGTTGAATGTCTCTACCTGCCCGGCATGCGGGCGGCGTATCGCCCACTCGCAGCCCTTTATCTACTCCGATCCAGCGCATAACCTGCTGGCATTTGTTCACCCGCGCAGCGACGTTCCTGAAGAAGCGCGTCTGCTTATCCTGGACAAACTGCAAACGACATATGATTCAGCCTATGAGGCAACTGAAACGCCGCCGCTGCAAGTCATCTTTGGCCTGGATCAGTTGAACGAGTTGATTAACGCCGTCTTGAGCCAGGATGAGCGCATGGGCAGGCTGGCTCTAAATACCTTTAGCCGCGACGAGGCCGAACGCGGGCAACTACTGCATATCGCGCGCAAGCTGGCGCGTGAAATGCAGTGCCAGGTGGAAGTGGAAGATCTTCCCGACGAGTATACTGTCTGGCTCTTCGGCGCGCGCCGCCAGATCGGAGCCATTATGCGCGAACTGGCCGCCAGGGGATAGGGTAGGGGCGAACGCGAGGGTCGCCCTGGCCGCACTACCAGGGGATAGGAAAGCATGATTACCATCGGAGTGTTGACGATCAGCGACAGCGGCGCGATAGGCGCGCGGCAGGATACCAGCGGCGAAGCTATTCGCGCCCTGGTGACGCAGCTTCCCCAGGCCGTCATCAGCGCGGGGGCGATTATTCCCGACGAGCGCGAATTGATCGAGGGTACCCTGCGCGCTTGGAGCGATGAACAGCAATTGAACCTCATTCTCACCACAGGCGGCACAGGGCTGGCCCCACGCGATGTTACGCCGGAGGCCACCAGAGCGGTGCTTGAGCGCGAAGCCCCTGGCATCGCCGAGGCCATGCGCGCCGTCAGCCTGCAACACACCCCCTACGGTATGCTCTCACGAGGCGTGGCAGGTACACGCGGGCGCACGCTGATTATCAATCTTCCCGGCAGTCCCAAAGCAGTCAAAGAATGCCTGGAATGCATCCTGCCTGTGCTGCCACACGCCATCAATCTTCTGACTGAAGGACCGCGAGAGCATTAGACGATGTTAGAAGACGCAGCAGGTACAGCAGATACATCTCCTCTGACTTATCGAGGCCATAGCGATTACATCTTCGCCCTGACTTTCTCGCCCGATGGTGCACACGTCGCTTCCGCTTCGCGCGACGCAACCGTACGTGTCTGGCACATAAACCAACATGTTCATAATATGGATACTGAAGATATCACCGTTTACCACGAACACGGGCGGGACGCTTCATCTGTTCTTTCAGTTGCCTGGTCGCCCGATGGAAAGTACATCGCATCCGGCGACACCACGGGCATCATTCAAGTCTGGGAAGCGTATCCGGGCAAAACTATGCTCACTTATCATGGTCATACCCGTTTTGTGCGCGGCATCGCATGGTCGCCCGACGGTCAGCATATCGTCTCAGGCGGAGACTTCGGCGATAGCACAGCGCAGGTATGGGAGGCGCTGACCGGCAGGCATATCTACACCCACATACGCCAGTACCGCATCTTCGCTGTATCATGGGAGCCGCGTGGAAGACATATCGCCACATGCAGCTTTGATGGCAGCGTGCAGCTATGGGATGCCTATACCGGCGACGTGAAACTGGTCTACACGGGACACAGCGGGCCAGTATACACAAGCGCGTGGTCGCCCGACGCTAAGTTAATTGCATCCGGCGGGAAGGATAGCACTCTACAGGTGTGGGAAGCCGCTACAGGGAAAACTGTGAGTACATACAGGGGTCATACGAAAGCGGTGAAGACCCTGGCGTGGTCGCCTGATAGCAAATATATTGTTTCAGGCGGAGATGACATGAACGTAGAGGTATGGGAGGCCATGACGGGAGAGCGCATCACATTCAACCAAGACCACGAAAAATGGGTACGCGCGGTAGCATGGTCTCCTGATGGAAGCTATATCGCTGCTACAAGTAGCCATACAGTACAGGTTACTCCTCGTTCAAGCCTTTTTTCAGTTCGTTGACGAAAGCGACGAAGCCCTCATACCACGTCATTCCGGGTTCGCGTTTCGCCTGTGCCTGGAGACGAAGCGCGACCTGGCGTTCTGCTTCGGCGCGCTGCTCATCGTAGGCGGCGCGTTTCCGGGGATCGCGCAGGATTTCGTAGGCTTCATTAAGGCGTTTGATGTGGCTATCAAGGGCCTGCTTATTCAGATCAGGATGGTGTAGACGCGCCAGGCGACGATAAGCGCGTTTGATTTCTGCCAGCGTCGCGTCCGGTAGAACTTCGAGAATATCATAAAAATCCTGCATCATAACCTGCCCGCAGCTACGCGCCAGTGCTGCCAAAGCCGCCTCGCCCCTTGCCCATTGTATCGACCTCGTTCCAGGTGGCACGGGCAATGGGAACAAAAATGCCCTGGGCGATGCGCTCTCCTCGTTTGACCGTCACCGCTTCCTCGCGAAAGTTCAGCACCTGTATCTTCAATTCATCCCCTTCGCCACAGTAATCCTGGTCGATGATGCCCACACCATTAGGAATGAGCAAGCCCTTGCGCAGCGGCGTGCTGCTCCTGAGCGTCAACATGAGCATATAACCCTGCGGGATACGCACGATCACGTTGCCGGGTATCAGCTCGATAGTGCGCGGCGCGATCTCCGTGTCTTCACGGCAATACAGGTCGAAGCCCACTGAACCCGCCGTAGCGTAGGTGGGCAGCGGCAACTCGTTATCGATACGTTTGATAGTCACCTGAAGCGGTTGCGCAGCAATGTTCATATCTGCTATTCTAGAGGAGAGTTTTCATATCGTCAAGTAGCGACCCGGTATATCGCGTCCCCTTATCGGGTCATTGAAGCAAAGTATTGTAGGAGTGGCAGCGGTTGAATGCACGTCTAAAATTGATGGGCACTGGTATTTTGTTGTGCCTGGCGCTGGGATTGACAGTTTTCTGCGCAGTACAGACGGTGAAGGACATCCAGAGTTTTGAGCAGAACCACAAACTTGCATCGTCCGGCGATGTGAGCACAATTCGCTCCTGGATGACGGTTCCTTTTATCTCGCACTTCTATCACGTACCCGAAGGCTACCTGTTAGAGTCGCTGCACATAACCAATGAGCTGTCTGTGCGTCATGTACCGCTGCAGGCGCTGGCCGGCCACATCAAGCGCCCCCTGAATAGCCTTATTCACGATATTCAACACGCGATTCTGAACTATCGCAAGCAGTACCCTACTCCTACTGCCAACTCTCGTCATGCAAAGGAGCCATCACCAGGCACAGTAGAGAGGAAGAAGCCATGAGCGTCTTTCTCTCCGCCCTCTTGAACACCGTGCAGCAGTATGGCTACCCTGCGCTCTGGGTCTCCATCTTCATCGCGGCTGTTGGCTTACCACTTCCTATCGTGCTCGTGCTTCTGGCGGCGGGCGCTTTTGCTGCTCTGGGTCAGTTCAACATCATCCTGCTTACCGCAATCTCAATCAGCGCATCAGTGGCCGGTGATAACCTAGGATACTTGATTGGGCGACTGTGGGGCAGCAAGGCATTGAGCTGGTTGGAACGCTCCAGCTTTGGGAAACGTTTCATCAAGCCGAATTCCGTTGCTCGCTCTCGTCTCTATTTCAAAAAGCGCGGCGGCTGGGCCATCTTCCTCAGCCGCTTTCTCGTTGCTGCCCTGGGTGGCATCATCAATTTGCTGTCCGGCACGGAACTCTATCCCTATCGCTATTTTCTCCTGTTCGACATCGCCGGTGAAACGCTGGGAGCGCTTATTCCACTGTTGCTCGGCTTTGCATTTGGCGCAAGTTGGGATGCCATCGGCAATGTCATCGGCTCGCTTTCGCTCTTCACGCTTGGTCTGCTGATCGTGATCTTCCTCTGTATGCGCCTGTTGCGCTACGCGCGCGGCGCGCAAAAGTCGCGGCAAAGCAGCCCTGTTATCCAAAACACCCTGAGCGCGGCAGAAGTCGCTCCTATGATAGACCCACCATCACCATCTTCAGGGCACCTGCCGCTTCCATAAAGTTTGACACGAAGATACCCTACACCGTACAATCTGTGCAGTAGCAAACAAATAATCAGCAGTCATCGAAAACACAAGAAAGTCCGGTTATATGCAACAACCCCAACCTCCGCTGGCGCAGCCCCTAAAGGCACAAGAACCATTACCTGAAGCCCGTGAAGTCGCCGCTGGCATCTGGAAAATTACTGTGCCGATCCCTTTTCCCCTGCGCACCGTTAATGTCTTCGCGCTTGTCGGGAAAGATGGATGGGCTATGGTTGATACGAGTATGGGAACGCCCGATACTCGCGAAGCTTTGTGGAAAGGGCTGGAACGCGCCGGGCTGAGCCTGGATAATCTGCGCACCATCGTCCTCACACACCATCATCCCGACCACGTTGGGCTTTCGGGCGAACTCCAGGAACGGAGCGGCGCGAGCGTATTCATGCACCCGATTGATGAGGCTGCAATCCGTGTGATCTGGTCGGGAAAGATGCCTGAACGCTTCGGACGCGTCTCAAATTTCTTTGGTCAGCACGGCATGCCGCCGACTGATTTCTGGTTTACGCGGGTCGAGCCGGACGTGATGCGCAATCTTATCCGTGTTCCGCCGCATGAAGCGTTCACACTGGTAGAAGATGGCGCGGTCATAACCGTAGCTGACGAACAGTATCACGTGATCTGGACGCCTGGTCACTCTGACGGGCAAATCTGCCTCTTCCGCGAGCGGGACGGCGTCTTCCTGGCTGCCGATCACGTCCTGCCGCGTATCACCCCCAATATCGGACTTTATTCTGAAAAAGACCGTGTGAATCCCCTCGGCGATTACCTGGCATCGCTGGCAAAAGTATCTAAGCTGCCCGCCAGTATCATTTTACCGGGGCACGGTGAGCCGTTCACCGGCCTGGCAGCGCGCACCGCAGAGATCACCAGGCATCACCAGGAGCGCGAGTTGCAAATTCTGGCCCTGCTCGACGAACAACCGCAGCACGCCTATGGAGTAGCGGAACAACTCTTCAGTCACCGCTGGAGCAACAGCGAGGCGCGCCGCATGGCCGTCGCCGAAACGCTTTCGCACCTTGAGCACCTGCGATTCAGCGGACAAGTCGAACAGCATCGCACGAATGACGGGCTGCTCCTCTATAGCGTCGCCTGAAACGCCTATCCCCCATTCGTACCGCCTGGGGAGCCATTTTTCTAACTGCTCGCTTGTTATAAAGCGGCATCCCAGGCTGCTTTATACTCTCAGACAAGGCATGAAGCCGCTTCATGCCTTGTATTTCTCCGAATCTCGTGCTATACTCCTAAACGGCAGTGAGTAGTGAAGCCGCTCTACAAGCCCAGCAGTAGAATATTGGGATGAAAAGCGACGTGTGTTGAACGTTGTAAGGAGGATTTCGAACATATGGCGACACAAAAAACTGGTAAGGCCGATTCGACAATTGTCGGTCGGCAAGAGATCACCAAGCGCATTGCTTCAGAGTCGGGGCTGACTCAGAAGAAAGCAGCCGAAGTGCTTGAAGCAACCCTGGATACCATTCGCGAGTCTCTCAAGACGGGTCACGAGGTGCGCCTGGTTGGTTTTGGTTCATTCAAAGTTCGCCGGAGCGCTGCTCGCAAAGGCGTCAACCCGCGCAACCGCAAGGAAATTGTTGTTCCTGCAAAGGACCGGGTGCGTTTCTCCCCAGGCAAGGAACTATCTGACGCTGTCGTTAAAAAGTAATCTGTGGGCATCGCTGGTTAATGCCCGTGTGTAGCGCGACTGGAGTGTTCCAGTTGTAGCATTTGTATCATTTCTCGCTGCCAATTGTCTGTTCATGATCCAGGGCGACCACAAGGGTCTTGTGGTCGCCCCCGTCCTCAATATGCCCCATCAACCTCGTTTTCCGTGCTGCCACCTTCAACAAACCCACTTTCTGTTCCTACAGGCTATACATTGCTGCGCTTCTTGGAGTAAAATAGATCACAGGAGTAGGAAACAGACCTTCATTGTTACAAGGATGTAGTACAGTCAGGCATATCCAACGCACTGCACATAAAAAGAGAGAGTAGACCTATGGCGATAAGCAATGCGACACTGGCAGGACTTACCCGGACACAACTGCTGGAAATGCATTACATGATGTCGCTTCTGCGCCACTTCGAAGAGAAAAGCGCTGAAGAATATACACGCGGGAAAATTGGTGGATTCATGCACCTGTATAACGGCCAGGAAGCCTCTGGTGTAGGGAGTATAGCTGCGCTGCGCCCTGAAGATAGAGTGTTATCCAGCTACCGCGAACATGGACAGGCAATTGCGAAAGGCATGGAGCCAGGGGCGGTGATGGCGGAACTCTTTGGGAAAACCACTGGATGCAGCAAGGGCAAAGGCGGCTCCATGCACATGTGGAGCAACGAACTGGGCGTGTATGGTGGCAATGGGATTGTTGCCGCGCAAATGCCTATCGCCGCTGGTGTAGCCCTGGCCGCCCAATACCAGGGTGAGGATACCGTCATAGCCTGTTACTTCGGCGATGGTGCCGTAGATGAGGGAGCCTTTCACGAGTCTCTTAACCTGGCCTCCATCTGGAAACTACCAGTCGTGTATATCTGCGAAAACAATCAGTACTCGATGGGCATGGCGGTTACGAAAGCCTGGTCCGTCGATAGCCTGTTGCCGCGCGCTGCCGCTTATAGTATGCCTGGTGAGCAGATCGACGGCATGGATGTACTGGCAGTATACGAAGGGATGAAACGCGCTGTC
>DATGGW010000422.1:0-5072 GCA_035308345.1 Ktedonobacteraceae bacterium
AACCTGGGGGACAACCTCTTTGATGTCAATCCCCTGCTGGTCTTCATCCCCGGCTTGCTCATCTTCTTGACGGTGCTCAGCTTTAACCTGGTGGGCGATGGCTTGCGCGATGCCCTGGATCCCTATATGACCGAACGCTAACTTTTGAGTGCGTGAAGGAGCTACGACATTGGGAGAGTATCTGTTAGAGGTCCAGGACCTGAAGACGTACTTCAAGGTCAAGGCCGGGCGCGTGCGCGCGGTAGATGGGGTGAGTTTTGGTGTGAAGCCGGGCGAAAAGGTGGGGGTCGTAGGCGAGAGTGGCTGTGGGAAAAGTGTCACCGCGCTCTCGATTATGCGCTTGCTGCCCAAACCGGCGGGCGAGTATGCCGGAGGCGGCGTGTTATTCGATGATCAGGAACTGCTTGATCTGCCTGAAAAGGAAATGCGCAAGATCCGCGGCGGCAAAATCGGCATGATTTTCCAGGATCCCATGACCTGCCTCAATCCGACCATGACGGTGGGCAAGCAAATTGGCGAGGCGCTGCGCATTCACCTGAAATTGGACAAAGACGAAGCGCAGAAACGCGCTATCTCGCTGCTTGAGCAGGTGGGCATCCCGGCTGCGGCCGAACGCGTCAACTCCTATCCCCACCAGTTCAGCGGCGGGATGCGCCAGCGCGTGATGATCGCGATAGCCCTGGCCTGTAACCCCAAACTCCTGATTGCCGATGAACCGACCACTGCGCTGGATGTGACGGTGCAGGCGCAGATTCTCGAGTTGATCGATGGGGTTTGCACGGACTTCGGCGCGGCGGTGATCTTGATTACCCATGACCTGGGTGTGGTGGCAGGCATGTGCGACCGCGTGGTGGTCATGTACGCCGGGAAAGTAGTCGAAACGGCGCCAACCGATGAGCTGTTTGCCAACCCACGCCATCCCTATACCCTGGGCTTGCTGGCATCGGTGCCGCGCCTGGATGAAAAACGTCATGCGCTGCTCAAGACCATTGAAGGCGCGCCGCCCAATCTCATCAAACCGCCTGCCGGATGCCCTTTTATGCCCCGCTGCACCTATGCGCGCGCAGTGTGTCGTACTAATCCACCACTGGATCCGCTGGCAGGAACCCCAAATCACCTCAAAGCTTGCTGGGTCGATGTCACTGATCCCAAAGAGCAGGCGTACGCTGAAAGACGGAACAAGGCCAGAAGCGAACGCCTGCAGGCAGCCGTCAAGGAAATCACGGCGAATAAGTCGGAGGAGAAGTAAATGCTTGAGACAGATACGGCTGTGGCCAGTAAAACCTTGCTTGATGTGCGCGATCTCAAGATGTATTTCCCAATGACCAGGGGCATCATCCTCCAGCGCGTGGTAGGCTACGTGCGCGCGGTGGATGGGGTCAATATGACCATCGAGCGCGGGCAAACGCTAGGCCTGGTGGGCGAAAGTGGCTCCGGGAAAACCACTATCGGTCGCACTATAGTGCGTCTCTACAAGCCGACAGGCGGGCAAATGTTATTCGATAACGTTGATCTTGCTACACTGGGAGGCGAGCGCCTGCGCCAGATGCGGCGGCGAGTGCAGATGATCTTTCAGGACCCCTTTGCTTCGCTGAATCCCCGTTATACCATTGGCTCACTTGTTGCCGAGCCCATGCATATCTTCAAAATAGCCTCCGGCAAAGAGATTCGCGAACGCACAGCAGAGCTTCTGCGTGTGGTGGGCCTGCGTCCAGAGTACATTGATCGCTATCCCCATGAATTTAGCGGCGGGCAGCGCCAGCGTATCGCGGTCGCGCGCTCGCTTGCCATCAACCCGGAGTTGGTGATCGCCGATGAGCCGGTTTCCGCGCTGGATGTCTCGATTCGCGCCCAGGTGCTCAACTTGCTGCAAAGTCTGCAAAAGGAGTTCAACCTGACATACCTGTTCATCTCGCATGACCTGAGCGTGGTGCGCCACGTGGCAGATCGTATCGCGGTGATGTACCTGGGCAGAATCGTTGAAATGTCCGACCGTGACGAACTCTACAGCGCGCCCAAACACCCATATACCAGGGCGTTGCTCTCGGCAGTGCCCATTCCTGACCCGAAGATTGAGAAGCGCCGCCAGCGCATCATTCTCTCAGGAGATCTGCCAAGCCCCATCAAGCTTCCCTCTGGATGTCGTTTCCATACGCGCTGTCCCATGGCGCAGGATATCTGCCGCGAGGTAGAGCCGGCTTTCGAGGCCAAAGAAGGGCGTGAACATTATGCCGCCTGCCATTTCTCGGAAAAGGTCATACCCGTGTGATTCTATTCTGAGAGAGAGGATAGCATGGAGCAGCGACGGCGCTCATGGAGTCAAATCTTTTTGTTGGTATGCTCGCTGGTGGGCGTAGGAATTGCAATCTATTTGACTGCCGTGCATTATAATGAAAACGTTCCCCTGGTTTGTTCGGGCAGTGGGATTGTCAATTGTGCCCTTGTGTTATCCAGTCCCTACTCGCTTGTGCCTGGAACGTCCATTCCTATTTCTATTCCGGGCCTGCTATGGTGCGCTTTAATGGCCGGGCTGGCGATTGTGGGCTTGAATGCGCAACCGGGCTGGCTGCGACCTGCGCAGTTTGCCTGGGCGCTGCTGGGCATCGTTACTGTGCTTTACCTCGTCTATGTAGAAGTTGTCCGGTTGCACGCCATCTGTGCCTGGTGTACCGCGCTGCACGTTCTCATTTTGCTGGTGTTTCTGGTGACTCTGCTGCGCCTCACCTCGCCTGCGCAGATACCTGCTGAGCTTGAAGCGGAAAGTTCCAATAGCGATAGAGCAGAGGCTGCACGTCCTTCACGCCGCAGTTAGATTCCAGGGCGACCGCGAGGGTCGCCCCTACTATATTCGCATGCACGGAACGAATAGAAAAGTAAAGTTAGTATAGTAGGGGCGACCCTCGCGGTCGCTCTGGAGCCTAAAAGCTGCTGGAGGTGAAGAAATGAAACGCCGGATGTTCTTTCTTCTTGCTCTTGTTGTAGGTATTGTTGCAGTTGCGGTAGCCTCCTCAACCTTCTACCTACGCCTGAGCAGCCTGGCGAGCGCTCCAGTCTCGGTTGATCACCTGGCGCGCACCCCTAATAGCGCCTACAAGTATGGCCTGTGCGTCGAGGCGTATGCATACCTGCAAGCCGGGCCAGCCGATCAGCACAAGACAGACTATACCTTCCAGGACCCCTTTCGCCCGGCGGATGATACAATCGTTCCCTACCTGGTGGGCTGGAATAAATCTGAAAAGACCGCCAGTTTTCAGGTAATAATCATGATAGGTCACCTGGAGACCTTTATTGAAACTATCTCGCATGTCACCGTCCTGGATGGCATCTCAGTGATGTTACCCGATACGCAAAATCGTCTCCAGCGTTCTAATGAGCCGCAGTTTATCGTTAGTTCGCTAGGGACAAATGGCGCGGTAGCGGTGCTGGATTTCACATGCCCGCAGCAATGGTCATGGAAAATAGTTGTGTAGAGCTCCAGTCGCTCATTCCCAGTGAAATGTGCGCGCGGCAACGAGCAAGATACCTAACGCCCAGATTGCCAGCGTCAGCAGCGAGAAACCTGGAAAAGCTGCTCCGCTGGACAGCGCGGCCTGGAGCGCCTGCGTCAATGCGGCCGCCGGAAGTAGTTGCGCAATAGCTGCCAGCCCCGTTGGCAGATGGCTAAGTGGGAGTATACCCCCGCCCAGCAAGATGAAGAGCAGGTAAAGCGCGTTCGCGCCCGCCAGCGTGACTTCGGCGCGCAGCGCGCCCGCCATAGCCAGCCCTAGAGCCGCGAAGGTTACAGTTCCGAGCGCCATGACCAGTACTGCCAGCGCAGGCGACCCCGCCGGTCGCCAGCCGTAGAACGCGACAGCAACACCGACCAGGATGATGACCTGGAGTAGCTCGAGGACCAGCACTGAAATCACTTTGGCGATAATCAGGCCGCTGCGTGGTAAGGGAGAACTTCCCAGGCGTTTCAGCACGCCATAGTAACGTTCGTAGGCGGTGGCGATGCCGAGACTGACCATGCCGGTTGCCATGATAGCCAGGGCCAGCATGCCCGGCAAAAGAAAATCGACGGCCTTACCGGTCGATGCTGGAATGATATTGAGCGATGCAAAGAAGACCAGCAGGACTACTGGCACAATGAGCGTAATCAGCACGCTCTCGCCTCGACGCAGGGTCAAGAGCAGTTCGATACGTGTCTGCGCCAGCGCCTGGCGGCCAAAGGGCGCGGCCTGTTCTTTCCCACTTTGTTGTTGAAGTGATTGTGTAGCCATAGCTCTCTATTCTTTCACTTCCATTCCTGTCAATCTGAGAAATAAATCTTCGAGGGAGCCGTGACCCACGCGCAGTTCCGTCAGTGTTATCTTTTGATCGCGCAGCCACGCGCTTAATTCAGCTACCAGCGCTGGTGCATCAGCAGTTTCGAGCAGGTAACTTCCCGGACGAATCTCCTCGGCTTTGTTGGCGGAGGGCAGCGCGGCCAATTGTGTACAATCCAGACCAGCAGGGGCTACGAAGCGCACAATAGTGGCATTTTGCGTGCCGGTCAAGCCGCCAGGAGTATCGAGAGCCACGAGTCGGCCATGATCGATAATGGCGACGCGGTCGGCCAATCGTTCGGCCTCATCCATCAAGTGAGTAGTGAGCAGTATTGTCGTGCCATTGCGCTTCAAGTCGCGGATGATCTCCCAGGTAGCCAGTCGTGCCTGGGGGTCCATACCTGCTGTTGGCTCATCCAGGAATACCAGCGCCGGCTTGCCGATCAGCGCAACTGCAAGCGCGAGGCGCCGTTTCTGACCACCGGAGAGCCTGCGACAGCGTGTTTTGTCCGCGGCATTTAGACCCACGCGCTCTAAAAGAGCATCGATACTTTGAGGCTGCCGGTAATAACCAGCAAAGAGGCGCAATACCTCGCGCGCGGTCAATCCTGGGTATAAGCCATCCTGTTGCAGCATCACCCCGATCTGCGGTTTGAGCGATTGTGCTTCATGAATGGGATCGAGACCTAGCACGCGTACCTTGCCTTGATCGGGTCTGCGGTACCCTTCGAGCGTCTCAATGGTGGTGGTTTTGCCGGCGCCGTT
>DATGGW010000423.1:0-3368 GCA_035308345.1 Ktedonobacteraceae bacterium
CGCCGGGCGCGCCTCCTTCCAGGTGTGTGACAACCAGGGGCTGCAGGAGACCATGCTGCTTAATTGACGCGCTCAACTCCAGCAGTTTCGCATCATCCTCGCGAAAAACGCGGCGCGGCTGGCGCGGATTGGGGATGATGCTCTCAAGAGCGATCTGCAAAATATTGTCCTCATTGATGCGCGAGGGCTGCTGCATCGCCATGACCTCGGACGCGCCGGATATCAGGGCATCCAGCCCGCGCCCCAATCCAAATTTCTGCTTAGCCACGAGCCATTACCTCCTCTGCCAGCGAACGATACGCGACCGCGCCGGGCGAGTGCGGATCGTAATCGAGGATAGATTGCCCGAAGCTGGGAGCTTCGCTCAGGCGCACATTGCGGTTGATAATCGTCTGGAAAACCTCTTTAGGGAAATGATTGCGCACCTCGCGCACAATCTCTCCCGCCAGGCGCGTGCGTGGGTCAAACATATTCAGGACGACACCGGCGATATACAGTTCGGGATTGAGTTTGCTTTTGACGATCTGGATGGTATTGAGCAGGTGACTCAAGCCTTCCAATGCCAGGTATTCGCATTGTATGGGAATTACCAGGCCATCGGCGGCCACCAGCGCATTGACGGTAAGCAGGCCAAGCGAAGGCGGGCAATCAACAATGACGTAATCGCAGCGATCGCGAATCGGCTCCAGAACCTGGCGCAGCCTGTTTTCGCGAGCCAGCGCGCCCACCAGTTCGATTTCGGCAGCCGCCAGGTCAACGGTGCAGGGGGCAACAACCAGTTCGCGCCGCTGCGTCGGCACAATCACATCAAAGATGCTTAGCTCTTCATCCTCTTGCACAAGCAGATCGTAGATGGTGTGGGGCCTGATATGCTTGGCCACCCCGATGCCACTGGTGGTATTGGACTGCGGGTCCATATCGACGAGCAGCACTCTACGACCCGCCGCTGCCAGATAGGTGGCCAGGTTGATGGCTGTGGTTGTTTTCCCAACTCCGCCCTTCTGGTTTGTGATTGCAAAGACTTTCGACACAGGCGCTTCCATACCTTTCGAGTGACGCGCTCGTCCCTATTTGCCGCGCGCATGCTCATTGTAACAAATGCATGCTTGATAAGCAACATTCAGCGATCAAAGTACAGAATACGCCCGCAATTGCCGCAGGTTTGCAGGTCTTGACTGGCGCGCGCGCGCTGAAGCTCGCTCGGTGTCAAAATGACGCGGCACCACTGGCATGAATTTTGCTCAACCCTGGAGACGGCACGGCCCTGCTTGGCGCGTTTAAGCGCATCGTAACGTTTGAGCAGATCAGCATCAATGCTGATGACGAATTGATCGCGCCTGGCCTGTACTTCCTGCCGCTTACTGTCAAGTTGTCCTCCACGCTGAACGCTGGCCGCGTTATGCTCGGTCCATACCTCTTCAGCGCGGCGCATGGCCTCGCTTTTCTGCCGCGCCATTTCTTGCAGGTTTTCGGTGGCATCCATGACTTCCAGCGTCATCTCTTCCTGGCGATTCTGCTGCGCGCGCAGGTGCTGTGTCTCCTGCTGAACCGCATTGAGTTCTTTCGGGTTGGTGATAGAGCCACTATAGAGACGCTGCTCCAGCAGCCGCAGGCGCTGGTCAAGTTCTTCAAGCGCCCATTCAGCCTCCTTTTGCGCCTGTAAGCCCGCCTGGAGTTGTTGCTGCGCGACTTGGTGTTCCAAACGCGCCTTCTTTAACGCGGCATCTGCTTGAAGGGTTTGCGCAAGTGCCTGCTGCTCAGCGATGAGGCGTTCCAGTTCGAGGTCAAGCTGCTGTAGCTGATAGAGTGTGGCTGCTATCTGCGTCGTGCTCATCGGCAGTCCTTTCCGGGAGCTCCATGATAACCATTTTGGTGGGGTTGCATTCTATTGTACAACCGGCAGCAGGCGACCGCAAGGGTTTGTTGACGAATGATCCAGGGCGATTTAAAAGTTCCCACAGGGCGACCGCAAGGGTCTCCTCCCCACATCCGCCCTGCTCCCGCCCCTACAATGACTACGATGGGAGATACGGTACGTTCATTGTAAGGGCGGGGGTAGTTGGGTGGTGGAGACCCTTGCGTGGACTGACCCCACGGGACCAGACAGGCGAGAAAGGGAAGTTCTCCGAAGAAGTGCGGTATACTGAGAAAGAACGCCGAGCAAAGGAGAACAGGCATGAACAGACGAGTGCATAGCCGCGAGTTTAAACTCACGATTGTGCGTCAACTGGCCCGGGGAGAGAAACGCCCCGCCCAGGTGTGCCGGGAGCATCAGTTAGCCAGTAGTATGGTAGACCGCTGGCGCAAGGAATATGAGGAACGGGGTGAGGCGGCTTTTCGCGAGCGTGTCCTCACGGAAGAGCAAACACTCACGGCCCGCATCGCGGAACTGGAACAGTTTTGTGGACGGCTGGCCCTGGAAAATGAGGTGTTAAAAAAAGCCTTGCGCCAGGTCGGATCGCGGAGCGACACGCCATGATTAGACAGGTTCATCAAAAGCATCCCGACCTCTCCATCGTGGAGTTGTGCGAACTGCTCGACGTGAACCGCTCCTGGTACTATGCCCGTCCCGAGGAGGCAAGCGAGAAGAGAGCGGATCTAGACTTGCGCGAGGCCATCGAGCAGGTCATTCTCGACTTTCCCGGCTATGGCTACCGGCGGGTCACCGCGGCGCTGCGACGAGCGGGCTGGCAAGTAAACCACAAACGGGTGCAGCGACTCATGCAGCAGGAGTCGCTGCTCTGCCACCTGAAACGGCAGTTTGTGCCGACGACGGACTCGCAGCATCCCTATGGCATCTATCCCAACCTGGCCAAAGGGCTGGAGGTGCAAGCACCGGATGTGCTCTGGGTGGCCGATATCACCTATATCCGCTTGCCGACGAGCTTTGTCTACCTGGCTGCCATCCTGGATGCCTACTCGCGCAAATGCATCGGCTGGAAGCTTTCGCGCCGCATCGATACGCAGTTGGCGCTGGATGCCTTAGAGATGGCCTGCTCGATGCGGCAGCTGAGGCCGGGCTTGATCCATCATTCGGATCGCGGGGTGCAATATGCTAGTGCTGCTTATGTCGATCGGCTCCTGAGCCTGCAGGCGCGCATCAGCATGTCAGCCAAGGGCAATCCCTATGACAATGCCAAAGCCGAAAGCTTCTTCAAGACCTTAAAGTATGAAGAGGTCTATCTCAACCAGTATCAGACCTGTGAAGAAGCTGAAGCCAATCTTGCACAATTTATTGAGGAGGTCTACAATACCAAACGCTTACATTCGAGTTTAGGGTACCTGCCACCCACCGAGTTTGAGTTGGCATCGACCCCAGTTGGGAAGACTTCCCTTTGACCTCTGTCTGGTCCAAGGGGGTCACTCCA
>DATGGW010000424.1:0-2362 GCA_035308345.1 Ktedonobacteraceae bacterium
GTAGTTGTCAACGAGGCCGCATTTATTGAGATGTTTTTGGAACGGGTGAAGGGACTTTGACATATGAGGTATTGAAGATTCGAATACTTGCACATCAGGCTCAAATTGGGCTATATTACAGGGAGAACAATTCCTGGTAAATTATCTGGTTTAACAAGCAAAGGAGCCATAGAAACATGGCGGAAATTAACGAAGCTGAAGTTTTAGATGCGTTGCGCGAATGTTACGACCCTGAAATCCCCGTCAACGTCGTGGACCTGGGCCTTATCTATAACGTCGATATCCACGATGAGACTGGCCTGGTGGATGTGAAGATGACACTTACCTCAATGGGTTGCCCTATGGCGGGCGATGTCATCTCTGAGATCGAGATGCGCGTCGGACAGGTGGAAAATGTGCGTGCCTGCAAGGTCGAGATGACGTTCGAGCCACCCTGGTCGCCCGATAAGATGACAGAAGACGCCAAATGGGAACTCGGCATGATTTAACATAATCCCTGGCCAGTGTGCAGAAAAACCAGCACAGGCGTAAATTTCCGTGGAAATTTACGCCTGTGCTGGTTTTTCTGCACACTGGCTAGAGCGTCGGTCAAGTAATCAGGGGAAGGATTGACAGAAGGGCAAAGGCATGGTCTAGTAGAGGGAAAAGCCGAAAGAGGGAGGGAAAGAGCCATGCGACCTACCCAGTGGGAGCCATCGATCGAGTTGTCAGCCAGCGAGCAAGTGATCGTGAAGCGGATTCGTCGAGCGAAATTGTTTGTTTTTCTGCGAGAGCATCGGCACGAAGTGTTCGATGCCGCTTTTCAAGAGGAACTGGCGAGCCTATATCAAGAGAGCCCGCGCGGGCAGCCACCGGTGGCCCCGGCACTCCTGGCGTTGGCCACGATTCTGCAAGCCTATACAGGTGCTTCTGACGATGAGGTGATCGAAGCGAGCGTGATGGATCGCCGCTGGCAATTAGTGTTGGACTGCCTGGACACGGAGGAGGCGCCGTTCAGCAAAGGCACGCTGATCGCCTTTCGCCAACGCCTGATCGAGGCCAATATGGATCGGCGTCTGATCGAGCGGACATTGCAGGTAGCCAGGCAAGCGGGAGCTTTCGGGGCAGGGCCGTTGCGGGCAGCCCTGGATAGTAGCCCTTTGTGGGGAGCGGGTCGAGTCGAGGACACGTATAACTTATTGGGCCACGCCTTACGCAAGGCTTTAGGCGTGATTGCAGTTCAGCAGGGGTGGGGGCTGGCAGAGGTGGCTGCTGAGGCGAAGGCGCAGGTGGTGAGTGGGTCCAGCTTGAAAGCAGCCCTGGACCGGAACTGGGACGACCCAGAGGCGCGGCAAGAGGCGCTCGCGGTCGTCCTCGCCGCGCTCACAGCGGTCGAGAGCTGGCTCGAGACGCACCCGGAGAGTAAGGCCGACCCGGCGGTGCAGGCGAACCTGAAAACTGCGCAGCAGATCAAAGCGCAGGATGTGGAAGTGAGCGAGGCAGGAAAGGCCACCGTACGCAAAGGCGTGGCGAAAGAGCGGCGCATCAGCATCGAAGATGCCCAGATGCGCCATGGACGCAAAAGCCGCAGTGTGCGCGTGGATGGCTACAAACGCCACGTTCTCCACGATTTGGACAGCGGGTTGGTGCGTGCGGTTGGTATCACGCCCGCCAATATGCCAGAAGCCAGCGTCACCGAGGCGATCAAGACGGATCTCGCCGCACAGCAGGCGCAGTTGGCCGAACTCCACATTGATCGGGCCTACCTCAGTAGCTCGCTGGTGCGCGAGCGATCGGCTGATCTCGTGATTTACTGCAAAGCCTGGCCGGTGCGCAATGGCACGCGCTTTGTCAAGACGGCCTTCGAACTCGATTGGGAGCAGCACCGCATCCGCTGTCCCAACCAGCAAGAACTGCCTTTTGAGCCCGGTGGGACCGTCCATTTCCCGGCAGAGGTCTGTGCCACCTGTCCCTTACGGGAACGCTGCACCAGCAGTCCGCGTGGTCGCAGTGTCAGTATCCATCCCGATGAAGCCCTCCTGGGCGAACTGCGCCAGCGTCAACTGACGACAGTAGGGCGCACCACATTGCGTGAACGGGTCGCTGTCGAACATACCTTAGCCCATGTGGGGTATTGGCAAGGGCGGCGTGCTCGCTATCGCGGGGATCGCAAAAACCTGTTCGATCTGCGCCGCTGTGCGGTCGTTCACAATTTACATGTACTCGCTCGTTTGGAGGTACTCTCTCAGGCTGCCTGATTACTTGACCGACGCTCTAGGAGGGGTGACTTGGAAAATAGTAGCGAGCTACAGAAATCTTCAGCTAAGAAAAGTGCTTGATCAAGAAGCCGATGAAGCAATGGAGAAACCTGTTTCTCCATTGG
>DATGGW010000425.1:0-2367 GCA_035308345.1 Ktedonobacteraceae bacterium
GTTTTCTTTCAGACCTGCGCATGCTTAGCGATTTTGTGGGGCGCGATACGCCTGTGGGCCGCATTACAAAGGAGCAGCTTATCGATTGGCTGGTCAAATTGAAGTTTGGTAGAGGCAAGGGTAAGGTACCCGCGCCCAAAACGATGGCCCGGCGCGTCACGTTTCTGAAGAATTTCTTCTCCTGGTTGGCGCGCGAAGGGGTTATTCGCGAAGATCCATCTGCCAGCCTGGTGTTAGAACGGCCACTGCCACCTCTGCCGCAATTGTTGTTTGATGATGAGGTGCAGCGCCTGCTGAAAAGCGTAGAAGAAGACCCACGCGCGCACTGCCTGATCTTCCTGGTGCTCAATGGCGGCCTGAAAAAGGAAGAGGTGATGGGGCTGAAGATGGAGCATATAGACCTATCCAAAGCAGAGGAGCCTGCCATTACTGTGCATTTTGATGCTGCTACAGGGAAACAGCACCGCGAACGACGCCTGGCCTTGCCTGCCGAATTTAGCGCTATCTTGAAAAAGTACCAGGCAAAGTACCATCCAGTAAGCGAATTGTTCGTCTGCACCGATCGTAACCTCAATTATGTGCTGGCGCGCGCGGTGAAAACGGCTGGCATCAATAAGCGCGTCACGCTGCAATTGCTGCGCGATACCTTCGCGGTTCAACAGCTTAAAAATGGCGTTCCACCTGAGGCTGTGCGCGAAAAGTTGGGTCTGTCCGATGAGGCATGGTTGGAGTCACGCGAGAAGTATCGCAGACTGGCATTTCCAAAGTAAGCGTTTATTTGGGCCGCGCCATCGTTGTAGCCGCCCTCTTGCGTTTGAGGATTTTGTTGAGCATGAAGGCGTTCAGAAATACGGCTGCGATGGCAAGCGGCCCCGTACATAATATGCTTAGCCCGAAAGAGAAGTAAGCCAGTACGTATGAGATGATGAGCAGGGGCAGGTAGAAGATTACGCTCCCGATGAGCAGGAGAACGCCCGTCAAAGTTTCACCGATGAGCAGCCAGCCGACGCCGAATATCCCCATCAGCAGTGAGAGTAATACCTCAATGATAAGCGATATGTTGGTGTTGACATTAAAAATGCGCGCGCTGAGCGCTGTCGCCGGGTACGAGCTGTGAGCGGGTGCGGCGCTTGTGGCCATATCCGGGTCGGTGGGAGTTGCCTTTTGTGAAAGAGGGTAGTCCTGATAGGGAGGATGCGCTGCGTAGTTGCGTTCGTAGATTGGCGCCGACGATGGGATGTAATCTTCATAGAGTGAGTCGAAAGGAAGTGGGTTCGTCTTATGCTGCGCGTGTATGGATGCCTGAGTAGAGGATTCGCTGCTGGTTCGCTCCTCACCTACAGGCGCCCCACAGGATGGGCAGATAGTTACATGCTCAAGTAGCTCTTTGCCGCAGTGTTCACAAATGGTCATAGATCGATTCTTTCCTGCCACGTGCGTCGAAAACATGCAAGTGTCTCTATGAGAACGTAGTGTATCATAGCATATCAAACATCAGACCGCATAGTCCAACCGTGTCCATCACTACTGATTTGAATTGTGTCTAACTGCGCGGTTTGCGCTATTTGCCAGGTCCCGTTGATAGTTTGGAGCGAGGTGAGCATGCTGCTTGCGCCCGCTTTGCGCAGCTTTGCGCTTAATGTGGCGGGCGAAATGATTACAAGCGAAGGATGTATCACCTGTAAGACTGTCTGCAATTCTACCGGAAATGCTTTGCCTGCTTCGCCTATGATCTGCGCCACATCTGCTGTGAGATAAGTGTGGCCTATTGTAGCGAGCAATCCTGCCAGCGCGTACTTGCTCAGAGCAGTTGTGCCCAGCAGCAGCATATGCAAGCCGGGAGCGAGCAGTCGCAATATAAGGCCGTTGTCCTGCTCTTCATCGCTGCTATTATGCAGTGGTGAAGTTGGCCAGAACACTTGCATGGCTACTTGTGTTCCCAACGCAATCGTCGCACCCTGTCGAAGCTGCATATAGGGAATATTGCGCTCGCTAATAGTGCGCCTGTAGAGCGCGTAGCCGGCGTTGGGATGCAGCATACCCGCGTCTATCGCTTCGCCTACCTGATAACGCGAGACAATGTCTTCCAGTCCCACCAGTTCATCCTGCCTGGGAGAGGTCAGGATCACCATGTCGAGTGAATGTTGCCAGAATGGCAGGCGTGTGTCTAGCTCAGATGCCAGAGATGTTGTGTCCAAACCCCCATCGATCAGCGCCGTTTTGCCATCTGGTGTGCGGATCAGGATGGCTTCGCCCTGCGCGGGCTGACCGGCGGGACCAACATTAAGAAAAGTGATGGTGAGCTGGTCGCTGCTGCGCGCCGCGATCGCTGTAGTCCCGGTTGCCAGCATGATAATCAGGGCCGCG
>DATGGW010000426.1:0-3618 GCA_035308345.1 Ktedonobacteraceae bacterium
ATCATCCAAAAGGTCGACCCCAACGAGTTGCGCAGAGAGAGAGGCACCATCGTACAATATCACCTGGATGCTCTGCGCATCAGCGATTACGTGGTTATTCGTAACGATATATCCTCTGCTGTCGAGGATAACGCCTGATCCCAGTCCATTGCCACTGCTGGTCACAACATTGATTTGGACAACTGTCGGACGCGCTTTAGCCACGGCGGCCTCGCGCAGCGCATCGAAGGCGTTTCCGGTGAGCGCCGTTGGTGGACGCGAGACGGTCGAGTTTGTGCCAGACGAAACACCTCCCGTACTTCGTGTCCCGTACACCCAACCGGCGAACAAACCAACGCCAAGAACAACAAGCAGAAGTACCGACAACATGACGAGTGCGCGGGTACGCATCAAGTGAATCACTACTGGTGTCGATTGCTCGGCAGGCACATCCGTCCGAGTGACGCTATCCTGTGTTTGCTTTTGTAACATGAGGCGCACCTTCTTTTATGTGTTCTCAGAGATGGTGATATGAGTACAACCCGGCCTACGCTTTAAACGCCTGGAGGGCATCCTTGAACATGGCTCGGTGATGCTTTTCGCGTTCCAGCGCCAGACGGAAGCTGGCTGCCGCATCAGTACGCTCCTCTGCCTCAGCCTCACGAATGAAGCGCGGATACATCTCTTCGATCTCGTCGTCCTCGCCATTGGCCGACTCGTCCAGATGCTCCAGTGTCGAGGTAATACCTCCGGCGACCCGCAGGTGGCTGATGCCATGAATCGTTTCGGCACCAGCCGCTTCCAGGAAAAGCTGCGCAACTTCGGGATGCCCTTCCTGCATAGCCTGCATAGCGAAAGCCGTGTACTTCAGTCTCGCTCTTGCCTCACCGGTGATGGCCTGTTGTAGATTAGTTTCAGTTTTGTTCATAATTGTCCTCTTTCCTTACTGTTGCACCTGTAGAAGAGTACTCACTCTTCCAGGTAATTGTTCGTTTGTTCATGTGCATCGCTCTTTGGCGAGTAAGCGTGTGCCGCCTGGCTGGCGGTCGTCTCGTCTCTACGCCTCCTTAGAATGTGGCTCTTCCTGCTCGCAGGGCATTTAGAATAACAATCACATCAAAGGCTTCCTGTAAAAGAGCGCCCGCAGCCGGGGTAATGAAGCCAAAGGCGGCGAAGATCATGGCGATGAGACTCAGTCCCATGCCGACCCAGATGCCCTGCAATGCCACACGCATGACATGGCGACCCAGGCGCACCGCTCGCACCACGCGCAGAATATCGGTTGAAAGCAGCACAGTGTCAGCGGCTGAAGCGGCGGCGGTTAAGCCTTGCGTGCCGAGTGCCATGCCCACCGTGGCGCTTGCCAGCGCCGGGGCGTCGTTAATGCCATCGCCCACCATCAGCACGCGCTGCCCCTGCTGCTCCAGTTCCTTGACAACGCGCACCTTATCTTCCGGCAGGCAACGCGAGATCACCCTGTCCACCTGCGCCAGCTTGCCAATCTGCTGCGCCACCACTTCGCCATCGCCCGTCAGAAGAATCGTTGCTTTGATCCCTGCCGCACGCAAATCCGTCGAAAGGCGTGAAAGTTCTGGACGTGGAATATCTTCGAGCACCAGAAGTCCCTCGACCTGTTTCTCCACAGCGATGAAGCTACAGATTTGACCAAGTTCAACGCGCCTCTCGCGTTCGGAGAGCAGGGAGGCTGGTACCGCAATCCCAAGATGCTGCATGAAAGTGCGATTGCCCACCGCGACTTCTACGTCATCACTCGTACTCTGCCCCTCCATCTGCCGTTCTTCAGCGATCAACGGCACACGCCCATGGACACCCTTGCCGAAGATCTCCTCAAAAGCGTTGGCTGAACTGAGGACTAAGGCGCGTTCCTGGGCGGCCTCCACTACTGAGCGGGCCAGGACGTGCGCGGAAAGCTGTTCGACTGAGGCGGCGAAACGCAGCAACGCATTTTCATTGTAATCGGAGGCACTGCGCTGCGCTCTATGATCGTCCGCGCCCATCACCGCTTCACTGTGCTCATGCTGCTGCGCGAGGACGATGGTCGTCACTCTGGGTATGCCCAGTGTCAGGGTACCCGTCTTGTCAAAGACCGCAACCGTCACCTCTCCCAGTTGCTCGATAGCCCCACCACTCTTGATAATGATGCCGTTGCGTGCCGCGAGATCAATGCCGGAGATAATGGCAATCGGCGTGGCTAAGATCAGCGGACAGGGGGAGGCAACGACCAGCACGGCCAGTGCGTAGACGCTATCGCCAGACAGGGCCCAGGTCAGGGCGGCCAATCCCACCGCGGTGAGGGTGAAAGCGACGCTGTAGCGATCGGCCAGGCGGTGGATCGGCGCTTTCTGCGTCTGAGCTTCCTCTACCAGGTGAACAATCTGCGCATATTTGCTCTCTGCGCTGCGCTTGCTGGCGCGAATTTCCAGCACGCCGTCCAGGTTGACGCTACCAGAGAGTACGAGCATCCCTGGGGCTTTGCGCACTGGCACAGGTTCTCCCGTCAGGTCCGCCTCGCTCAGGCTGGCAGTGCCGGAGGTCACGACACCATCAACGGGGATCAACTCACCCGGTTTGACAACGATCACCATGCCAACTTCGACCTGCTCAGCCGCAATATTGATCAGTTCGTCCCCCTGCCAGATATGCGCGACACGTGGCGCTCGTTCAGCCAGTGCCGCGAGCGAGGAACTCGCACGCCGCAGAGCATACGCTTCGAGTGCCTCGCCGCCGGAGAGCATCAATACGACCAGTGCGCCTGCCAGGTATTGCCCCAGCACGGCCGACCCGGCAATCGCCAGGATAGCGATCACATCAACGCCAAATTCTTTGTGCAGGCACTGCCGCACCGTTTCCCACAATAGCGGAATACCTCCCAGCAGGACGACCACCAGCAGCGTCCAGTTGGCAAACGTTCCGTACCCCGCGAGCCAGAACACGAGGCTAACTGTCATCAGCGCGACCGCCCCACTGGGAAGAGGATAGTGTTTCACTGCCTGCCACAACCGCCGGGGCCAACCCGGTTTGGGTGCAGCAACAGGCACATCCACAGATGTCTTCTCTACCTCCGCAGCAAGGAGAGCAGGAGCGGGAAGCGTTAATGGCTCCATACGTTGTCTATCTGGCATGATATATCTACCTCATTGTTATCTTATTTAGTTATTAACTTATCTGGCTGTTATCTTATTTGAAAGAGTTTGCTTTCGAGCATAGACTTTTCCTTTTGAGCAGGACGTATTGAACGTCTCTGCGTCTCATAAGCTTACAGTATTGAAGTCACACTATCATCACAACGGTGAGCTTCATGCTCACACTATCATCACACCTCATCACACACTTTCACAGAAGCCGAATATCTGTCCAATCCGATTTTCCGCTAGTGACTCTACTGAGAAGTGGTAGGTGTTGTCCTTCTCGAAACGAGCGTTTTTAAGAGGAACGCTTTCAGAGTGAGACGGTTGATGGGGTGACAGCCATGACAGTCATATCATTGCCTATGACCGTGAATGTCGCTGCATACGTCGTGGCTAAGCTCGTTGAGGAAGTTGTGTGCGCGTAAGATGGGGAAGTGGTTGCTGCATCAGCTCCAGAGCTTCTTATTAATATTCCCGAAGAATACTATTC
>DATGGW010000427.1:0-4832 GCA_035308345.1 Ktedonobacteraceae bacterium
ACCTGGCGTTGATAGGTGATACTGAGCGGAGAGAACGAGAACAGCGCCAGGCCCAATAGGGCCGCGCCTCGGCTGCCTGTCATACGGCGCACGATGAGATAGACCAGCAGTGCGCTGCCAATCGCGTAGAACAACATGAAAACGCGCCCGCTATCGATGGCGTTGCCGAAGGTGAAAGGGCCGCCGGTGAGCTGCAGCCAACCGGCAATCTGCATCCAGCCCAACGGCGGATGGCCATATCCGTAGGGATAGGGCGAGAGCATGCCACGCGTGATAGCCCAGGCGTTGGACATATAGGTGCCTTCATCCAGCTCGAAGCGTGGGAAGTTGAACATGTTATAAGCGTGCGCAGCCAGCACCCCCAACAGCGCCATCACCACAATAATGGCTTCTGCCCAGGCGGGCAGGGGGATAGCCCTGGTCTGCCTCGTCGTGTTCAGTGTGATGTTCGGCATCATGCGCGTTTCGCTGGTCGCGATATGTTTTTCCCGGCTCAGCGAGACGCGCGGCGTCATAGTAGTAAGTCCGGTCGGCCTGCGCAGCGGGTTCTCTCGCTGCCCTGGACGGCGTACGGTGCGCAGGAAGAAGTTATGCGCGCGATAGAGGATGACAGGTTCCACAAGCCCCGGCGGCGAGCCATCTCGCGGCCCGACTCCTGAGTTCGGTTGCGAACCCAGTTCTTGAGGTTCCTGGTCTTGCGTCGATCTATAGGTAACTGTCATGTCTCACTCTTTACAGGGCTGAATATCTTCACGCGGCCATTTTGCCGCGATGCTGTCCAATATGGGTGGTTTTCTCCCAGTTGGTTGAGCCCCTTATTGAGCGGTAAACTGCTCGCAGCGCACCGATACTGAGAAGCCACTGGTATGGGAAAAAAGCTAACATCAGAATGAACGCCTCACGCCAGCTCCACTTCTGGTTGTGCGCCTTCAGGAACTCGTGCATACCCGCCACATCCATGAACGCATCCAGGATAAAGCAGTAGAGCGGCGCGAAGGTCAGCAGAGCGAGCCAGAGCGGCAGTTTGACCAGGAAAAACATAATAATCGCCACCGGCACCAGAAGAGCAAACAGGGCCTGCACTTCGGGTAAGATCAGCACATAGAATGCCAGCAGGCGCTGCGAAAGTTTCTCCAGCTTCAACCAATCTCCTTTGACAAGAATCTGGATGAAGCCCTGGTTCCAGCGCGTGCGCTGCTTGATGAATTGCTTGATGGTGTGCGGTGTTTCCTCGCGTGTAACGAACTCATCTTCATAGAGTATGCGGATGCGAGCATGCGAGAGGTTCAGGCGAATACCCAGATCGGCATCTTCAGTGAGGCAGGCTTCATCCCAGCCGCCCAACTGCTCCATCAATTCGCGGCGCACAAAAACGGTGTTGCCTCCCAGGGGCGTTATGCCGATGCGCGCGAAGAAGTGCAGCGACGATTTAAACCAGAAGAAGTATTCCAGCACGTTCAGGAAGCAGAACCACCTGGTATTGTAGTTCATGAGCTGCACTCCGCTCTGCACCACGTCAACATCTTCGTTGAGCATGGTGGTATTTATGATATTGAGGATGTCGGGATGCGGCCCATCCTCGGCGTCGAAGATGGTCACAATATCCCCGCGCGCAACCTGCAAGCCCAGGTTCAGTCCATGCGGCTTGCTCACAGGATAGTCGTTATAAATGAGCAATTGCACATTTGAATCGCCCAGTTCATCGATTTTGGCCTGAGCTTCAGCAATCGTACCTGGGTCATCCTCGCGACAGATGGCAATGATTTGCATAAGCTCCGTGGGATAGTCAAGATCGTATACCTTTTGAATAGTCTCGCGGTACACGTCCTCCTCGTTCTTAGCCGGCAAGAGAATGCTAAAAGAAAGGCATGGGTCGCGATAGATGGTCGGCGCGTGATTTAGCCACGCGTGCTCCGGCGTCTCCCAGATAAAAAGACGCTGGCGAATATTAAAGATGGCCTGAAAGACCATCAGTATAATAATGAGCAGGTAAATGATTTCAAAGAAATAACCAGTATACGTGAGAAACACGGGTGCTCCTTATGGCTGTCAACATGGTATGTTAAACGCGAGCGCGTCATATTTATGGCCGCACACAGTTTGCAGCACAGGGTTGAGTGCAGCCTGGTCGGATGTCGGAACCTGGAAGCTGTAGGCTTGCGCGCCGGCGCTGCCACGGTGCAGCGTGATTAACACGATACTGTACGCTGCGATGCTGACATCCTGCGTATGCCAGGGATTGAAGCCGAAAACCGTATTCTGCGGGCTGATCTGCGCAGACTGGTTCTCGCCCGATTTATTCACGAACAGGAGGCTCAACGCCTGGTGTGTATTATCCACCGTCGCAAAGACATCAACAGGATCATGCTGAACCTGCAGCGGCACAAGGTTGTGTTGCAGGTGTGAGAACATCTGAAACACACGGTACATGGCGGTTTGCTGCGGTGGGCTATCCTGCGTGAACAAGGGATACGGCTGATCGACCCCTTCCGCCGAGAAGTAGGACACGAAGTCCGCCTGGTTGTTCATCAATGTTCCCAGCGTATCGGCCCACCACAGCGCGGCCTGGCCCTTTGTTGGCTCTATGCCGTTGGACGGATTGCTATTGATCTCGGTGATGGCAATGGGCAAATCGCGCCCCATCATATCCCGGACGAGCTGGCGCAACTGCGGCAGCACGTAATTCCACTCCTCTGAACTGCTCATCAGCAGGTAGGGAGATGTGCGTGCGTCCTGGAATTGATAGCTATGGAATGAGACGCCATCCAGTAAGTGAAAGGGCAGCTTATGCGCTTTCTCATAATCTGCTACACCTTGCAGGAAGCCTTCCATCCAGAGCTTACCGCTGCTGTCGGTTGGCCCGACTCCCACCCCGTAGAACTGGCTGATTTCCGGGCCAAAGACCATGATTTTCGGGTTAGCCTTGTGCATGTCATAGGAAAACTGGATGAAGGCTGTGACATAATCCTTGACGGTATATTTCTTGCCGGTATCCGCATTGATCAACTGGTCTGGTTCGTTACCAACCGACCAGAGCAGGATGGGATGGATTTGCACATTGGCGTATTTGGGCTGGCGGAACTGGCTTTCAGGATTGTCCATGAAGTCTACCCAGTCTTCCGCGAAGAGGGCGCGATCAGCCAGCGACGAATGCTTATTAAATGTATCAATCGGGCTGGAAAGGCGAGCCTGCACCATGCCCTGCGCGCCGGTATCGTAGAGCAGGTTGCTAAAGTCGTAAAGCTGGTCATAAGATGTGATATGGTTTTCGCCCCAGTTACCGCCGGGGAAACGCAGTAGATTGATACCCGCGCTGCGCAGACCATTGGAAACTTCAGGGCCATAGTTCATAAAGCCGGTGTAGTTCGCCTCAACCGAAGCGCTGCCTTTTTCTGGAAACACATTTGCGCCAAATAAGTAGGGGTTAATGGGAATGCTCTGTCGTAAATCAACCAGCGATGACTGTTGGTTGCCGGTGGTGAGCCTCAACTGATCGTTCGTTCCGACAGCAACGCTGGCGACACGCACGACCGCAAAGATGATGGCAATGAGCAGCACCCCGCTTAAAATGGCGAAGATGCGCCGCCGCCCGCGACCTTTCGTTTTGTGTGAGGATGGCTTGAGCTCCTTCCAGCCTAACGCGGAGCCTGCTTGACCACCTCCCCCGCTGGCGGAACGAAACTTAGATCCGGCCGTTTCCCTCCGGCTTACGTCTTTATTAACCAACATGCGATCCACTTCCTGAATTGAACAGAGGCAATAGCATCATCTGACTAAACAAACGTCACGACGCATGTAACTTACATAATTGACCTGTATTAGAACAATTGGTAGTACCTACTATCGGCAATAATTGAAGAAACGTGACCAAACGTGGCCAATAAGAAATACTTGCCACATTGCCCTTACATCGGATAGACTACGTAGTAACAGACGTTTCACAAAGGAGTTCTTAATTGTGTCTACTCATCTCAATGTGGTAAGTACCTTTCGTTTTACGCCAGCCTCCCAGCAGGAGCTTAGCGAGGCTGCGGGCGCGCCAATCCACTGTGTCACTACTGCTGAAGAACTGGCCGCCAGGTTGGCCGAGGCCGAGGTGCTGTGCAGCTATGATATTGCAGCCGACTGGCGCTCGCGAGCGCCAAAGCTGCGCTGGCTACAATACCCAGGCGCGGGAGTGGATGGACTGAAGCCGAGCGGACTGCTCGACGCGGGCAGTAACGTGGTGATTACAACGGCGAGAGGCATCCACGCCACAACGATTTGCGAGTATGTCTTTGGTAGTATGTTGATGTTTAACTGGAACTGGCCGCAGATGGTGCGCCTCCAGGATAAGCATATCTGGGCGCGCAGCGCAAGATGGTATAAGCTAGGGAGGCGCGAACTGATCGACCAGACGCTGGGTATTGTGGGTGTTGGCAGTATTGGACGACAAATCGCGAAGATGGGCCGGGCCTTTGGTATGCGCGTGCTGGGCATGCGGCGCTCTATGCCGGAGGAGCAGGCCGATCCAGATATCGATGCCTACATTCCACCAGAACAGTTACATGACCTTTTAGGCCAGAGTGATTATGTCGTTCTGGCTGTGCCATTGACGCAGGAAACGGAAAAGTTGATTGGCGAGGCAGAGCTGCGGGCCATGCGCCCCAATGCCTACCTTGTCAATATCGCGCGCGGGCGTGTTGTCGATGAGCAAGCGCTCATTCGCGCTCTCAACGAGGGATGGATCGCGGGCGCTGGACTGGATGTGACCGAGGAGGAGCCATTGCCCTCCGAAAGCCCGCTCTACTCGATGCAAAATGTGATCCTGACACCACATATCTCCGGGAACA
>DATGGW010000428.1:0-7115 GCA_035308345.1 Ktedonobacteraceae bacterium
CGCCGCTTTTCAAGGCCAGGGCCGCGGGTCCACCGGGCACATATGTCTTATGTCCAAAGAAACTGATTTCAACGCCCTCCTGGCGCGAGACGGGCCGGTCAACCGCAATGGCCACCAACTGATTCTGTTGCAGGACGCGCAGGATGCGCCGCGCTGAACCTTCCATGGGGATCAGCCCAATTCCTCTTTCCCCGCGCTGTCCCAATACAAGATCGGTCATTTGGGGATCGTTGAAGTTTTCCGTGACAATCGAAAGGGGAAAATGACGAGCAAAGTATGCCGCCGCCATGTCATAGTTGCCAAAATGAGCCGAAGCGACTATGATGCCTCGCCCTGGCTCCAGACCTTGCTGGACGTATTCCCTCCAGCCTCCCGCCACCTCAGTGAGATCGCGCATCCGGTGTTCCAGGCGCTCAAAATCAAAGTGAGGGAAATACATAAAATCGGCGATGATGCGTCCATAATTCTTCCACGAGGCAGATGCCAGGTGTCTTACATACGGATCATGTTCGGAACGACCGGCGACCCGGGCCATATTTTGTTGCGTATTAATGCGCTTCGCTTTCCATCCCAGGTAGCTGGCCAGGCCAACTGCATTACCAAGCCCGTGCCGCGCGCCCCGCGGCGTCCACTTTGCTAAACCATACCCGGCGCGCGCCAGGTAATAGATTGATGACACTGTATCCTCCAGCATTCTTCTGTATGTCTTTATGGTACGTCGCGGGGTCGGTGAGTGTCAATGTAGAGGTTGGGAGGAATTTAGAATCGCACTCCGAACCTGTTCTACTCTCCATATGGAATCCAGATGTTCTTGACCTGGGTAGACTCACGTAGGAACTCTTGCCCCTCACCTTGCACAGTCTCCAACCAGGCGCGTGGATGACCATAACTCACCCATGTGCGCTTCATATTGCCCGCCGAGGCCAGTTCAACTCGCTGACAGCCTTCGAGCGGGCCAAAGAACCACATAGAGTCCACGTCATCGTGATCTGCAAGCACCTGGCTCAGCGTATCGCGGTCGCCCGTCACAATATTCACCACCCCGGCGGGCAAATCGGAGGTCTCCAGCACCTGGTAACAATCGGTCGCGCTCAAGGGCGACTGCGGCGATGGAATCACCACCACCGTGTTGCCCATAGCGATGGCCGGAGCAACCAGCGAGATGAATCCGAGCAAAGGGTACTCATCCGGGCAGGCTATGCCGATCACGCCGATGGCCTCCGGCAGGGCCAGTACCGCGCCGCGCAAGGGAGGACGATGCACAACCCCCTCGTATTTATCCGTCCAGGCAGCGTAACTGAACAGGCGCGATATGGCAACCTGCACCTCGTTTGCCGCGTCTGCACGAGTACAGCCTGTCTGCAATGCAACGCGGCGGGCGAACTCGTCTTCACGAGCCGACAGGTTCTCGGCGATGTAATAGAGAATTTGCGCCCGGTTATGGGTTGTGCCAATCGCCCAGCCACCCGCAGCATGCGCCGCCTCTACCGCGTTACGTATATCTTTGCGATTGCCCTCACCCACCTGACCAATCACACGCCCCCGCGCATCATACACGTCGCGGCTGTAGCCAGAATCGGGCCTGACCTGTTTGCCGCCGATAAACATTTTGGGCGTGCGGTCAATAGCCGGCAATACAGGATGATACCCATTCGTTCCATCATCTCCATATTGATAATTATCTTCCCCGGCCAGACTCTGCTCATCGCTGCCATCCTCATGGGCAGATTTCGCGCCATTAGCGGATGTAGATTCTATGGCTATAAGAAATTCCTGGGCCGCTTTTGTCTTCCAGGCGGGCTGCGCGTACTCGTATAGCCCCTCTTTGCCGCCTTCACGACCAAAGCCGCTTTCGCGATATCCCCCAAAGCCGCTCGATGCATCGAACAAGTTAGTGCAGTTCACCCACACGCTGCCCGCTTTGATTTTGGGAGCGATGTCCAGGGCAAGATTGATATTCTCGCTCCAGACGCTGGCCGCCAGTCCATAGCGGGTGTTATTCGCCAGGGCGACAGCTTCGTCGGGAGTTCTGAACGTCATCGCCACCAGCACAGGACCAAAGATTTCGACTTGCGCAATAGTGGTGGCCGGAGAGACATTGGTAAAGAGCGTGGGTGGAAAGAAGTAGCCCTCGGTCGGACAGGCCCACGATGGCTGCCACATCTGCGCGCCTTCTTCGACGCCCTGGTTCACCAGTCGCTGGATTTCTTTGAGCTGCCCTGGTGAGACAATGGCCCCGATATCCACCGCTTTATCGAGCGGATCGCCGATGCGCAGGTGTTCCATGCGCTCGCGAAGTTTCGCGATCAATCGATCAGCTATATTCTCCTGCATAAGCAGGCGCGAACCGGCGCAACAAACCTGCCCCTGGTTGAACCAGATAGCATCGACTACGCCTTCCACCACGCTGTCCAGGTCTGCATCATCGAAGACGATGAAAGGAGATTTGCCGCCCAGTTCGAGCGAAATTTTTTTACCAGAACCCGCCGTAGCGCGCCTGATGCTGCGCCCGACATCGGTCGAGCCGGTAAATGCGATCTTGTTGACATCGGGATGGCGCACCAACGCTTCACCTACCTGTGAAGCCTCTCCTGTCAGGATATTGACGACTCCAGGAGGAAGGCCAACTTCCTGCATTATCTCGGCGAACTTGAGCGCGGTGAGCGAGGTATAGCGTGCCGGTTTCAAGACGATGGTGTTGCCCATCGCCAGCGCGGGAGCGATCTTCCAGGCCAGCATGAGCAGGGGGAAATTCCAGGGGATGATCTGGCCTACCACGCCGACGGGTTCAAAGCCGACCATCTCCTGCTCCATCAACTGCGCCCAGCCCGCGTTATAGTAGAAATGGCGCGCGACCAGCGGGATGTCGATATCGCGTGTTTCGCGGATTGGTTTCCCATTATCCAGCGATTCCAGCACCGCCAGCAGGCGCGAATGCTTCTGAATGTGACGCGCGATGGCGTACATATAACGAGCGCGCACATGTCCGGGAGTCTTGCCCCACATCTCAAAGGCCGCGCGCGCCGCAGCGACGGCCCTGTCAACGTCCGCGCTGCTTGCAGCGGCTACACGGGCAAGAGGCTTGCCGGTCGAGGGGTTGATGCTCTCGATATACTGTTTGCCTGCGGGTTTGACCCACTTATTATTGATGAACAGGCCGAAAGGCTGGTGCTCTTTGATCCAGGCCAGTCCAGGATTAGCGGCCTCTGGAGCCGGGCCATATTCCATCGTGTCAAAAATTTCCATGATATTCATTGCGCGCCTCCCTGTTTAGACCATCGGGTTGTGATGAGCCGCAGCATAATGGCCGGTGACAAAGTACGAAAGCTGCCGTTCGATATCTGAAAGCACGCTGCTGGCTCCGAGACGGAAAAGTGTATTGTTGAGCCAGGCGTTGCCCAGTTCCTCTTTCATCAAAATCAGCCAGTCAAGCGATTGTTTGGCGGTGCGAATACCGCCGGCGGGTTTGAAGCCCACTTTATAGCCGGTGCGTTCAAAGTATTCGCGAATGGCGCGCGTCATCACAACGCCGACGGGCAGCGTAGCATTGACGGGTTCTTTGCCGGTAGAGGTTTTGATGAAATCGGCTCCGGCCATCATACACACCAGGCTCGCCATATCCACGTTGCGCAGCGTCGCCAATTCGTGCGTCGCCAGGATGGTCTTCATGTGCGCGTCTCCACATGCGGCGCGAAAGGTTCGCACCTCGTCGTACAATGCCTGCCAGTTGCCCGTCAGCACGTGCGCGCGCGAGATGACGATATCTATTTCCGCAGCGCCCGCTTTGACCGATGCCTCGATTTCTTGCAGTTTTTGCTCAAAGGGATTCTGGCCAGCCGGGAAGCCCGTCGAGACGGCGGCAACAGGTATACCCGAACCGCGCAGGGCCTCGACCGCTATAGGCACAAGATTATGATAGACGCAGACCGCTCCCACTTGCAGGTTCATTGCGCCGGCGCCAAGCGCATCCAGAACTTCCTGGCGCACCGGGCGGCGCGCTTTGGCGCACAGCCGCAGCACATTGCCAGGCGTATCATCACCCATCAACGTTGTAAGGTCGATGCAGGTAATGGCGCGCAGCAGCCACGCCGCCTGCCACTCTTTCTTGACGGTGCGCCTCGTCGGGATGGTGGCTGCGCGCCGTTCTACCGCGCTGCGATTGACACGCGCCTGCCGCACCCAGTCCATGTCGAACTGCATGCCTGGATTGCGCGTGAGATGCGCCTGCGGCGCGGATATAGATTCTGGCAGCGTGATGATTTCTTCTGGTTCGGTTCTTTTTCTGGTGGTGGTCATACGCTTATTTCCTTCGGGAATACCTGGGAGTAATGCTGCACTGCACTCAAGGTCATGGTCATATGAGTATCTTGACTTATTGGTGAGGGGGTTGTCAAGGCAGAAATATCCTTTAACACCGTTCCAACTGGAAATAGGCAGGTTGGGGAGTGATCGTCGACGATGATGAGTTACATACATTCTTCCTATCTCTATTGCTCACCAAGTAAGGTCATGTTATGCTGCCCCCGGTGGTTGTCGATGCAATATTTATAGGATATTGCAGAATACACAGGTAGATAGGTAGAAAGGGAAACTATTATGGCTCGTAGTCCAGATCAGGAAAAAGCACGATTAGAGCAGCCCAACTTCTCAAGTCAAACCGACTTGGCAAAATGTGATACCTCAACTTCTCCACTGAGCGCTGCGCTTCTTCGACTTCCTCAGCATTATTTCAAAGCAGTGCTCAAGCCATCGGTGGGAACGTTTACCCAGGATGAAGGCAGCGCAAGTTGGAGCCTTGTGTGGATACAACTACTTGTATGGTCCATTCTGGACGCTGCGCTTGGAGTGCTGGTGAATCTCATCTCTCGTCCGACAACAAGCACACCATTCCTGCGATTCTTTGCGCTTGCTACTTCTTATGGACTGGTTGTTCTTGTGCCCATGCTTTTCTTTCTCCTCATGGGCATCGTTTATCTGCTTTCAAGGTACCTTGGTGGACAGGGAACTTTCCTGGAACAATGTAATGTCTCGCTCTACATTCAGGCGCCCCTGGGCATTCTTAGCAAACTCCTGGCTTTGATTCCCGGTGTGGGCAGAATACTCAACTCCATTTTGAGTCTTTACGGGATCGTGATACAGGTCTTTGCATTTATGGCCGTGCATCGTCTCAGCAGGGGCAAGGCGATAGCAACCATACTCATCCCACTGGTGGCAATAGGGGTATTTGCGGGAGCAATCTTTCTTGTAATGAAGTAAGCCTTATGAATATTAACGACCTGGATCGGGAGTGATCTGTCATGCTTCGCTGCGCTCAGCATGACATTCCCGACTTTGATTGGTAATAATCATCAGGTTGAAGCTGGTTCTCCCTCTTCCTCCAATCTGAAGATGCCGCGATCCTCGTGGAAAGAATAGAGTTCAGCATAACGACCCCAGTTAATGGCCGTCTGAAGTTGCGCCTGCGCCTCTTCCTCGCTGAAATGCGTCTCCAATAATTGTTGGAAATGTTCTTCAGGTAGGATATGGCGCGGCGCTGCTTGCAGCGCCTCTACAATTTTACGCACGATACTGACATTCGTTATGACCTGGTCGCGGAAGATTTTCTTCTCTTCGAGCACGCCGGCCTCGGCAAAACGCTTTCCCTGCTCAGTTAAAACGAGGTCGCCTTCTTCTGTATTTGCCAGGTCGAGAATATCAGCAGCTTCGATCAAGGGGAACAAATCGTCTATTTCCAGATGGAGGTGTCGCCCAATCTGATAGAGGTCTTCGCGGCCTCCTCGCGCCTGCACAAGTTCGATCAGACCGGTCACATCGCTGATTGCAACGTGCGGCAGCACCTGGTAGGGGCGCGGAGCCGGTGGCGTGAGTTGCCCTGTCTTCGCGTGTGGGGATTGTGTGGCGAGTAGATTTCCCACATCTTCCTGGGGACTGGTCATAATGCGATAAATCAGATCTACCAGTTTTGTATGTTCTTCACTCTGAAACGAACGCTGCGCGAGCGGCAGCCCGGGCAACTCGACGCGAATGCGACCAGGATTGGCTCCCAGTACCAGTATGCGGTCTGCCATGCCCACCGCTTCGTCGATGTTATGCGTCACCAGCAGAATGGCTTTCGTCGGCATGCTTTGCTCTCGCCACAATCCAAGCAGTTCTTTGCGCAGGTTTGTCGCCGTCAGCACATCCAGAGCGCTGAACGGTTCATCCATAAACAGGAGTTCAGGCTCGACCACCAGGGCGCGCGCAAAGCCGACGCGCTGGCGCATACCGCCCGACAATTCCTTTGGATAGGCATCCTCGAAACCATCCAGCCCTATCATGTCAATTGCTGCCAACGCCTTTTTCAGGCGCTGCGTAGGCGTGAATGGTTGCGATTCGAGTCCAAGTTCGACGTTTTGCAATACCGTGAGCCAGGGGAAGAGCGCAAACGATTGGAAGACGATTGCCACACGTGGATTCGGGCCATACTGGGGTTGACCTTTGAAATACACCTGCCCGCTTGAGGGCTGCAGCAATCCCGCCAGGATGCGCAAAAAGGTAGATTTTCCCGATCCCGATGGCCCAAGCAGCGCCACAAATTCTCCGGCATGGATGGATAGCTGGACACAATCCAGCACCAGGTGAGAAGATGCGCCCTGCGGGTGCTTGCTTTCAGATTCATAGGTCTTGCTACATAAACGCGCTTCCAGCAGCGATTCGGCGACAGCAGTATCATCAGTCAAGGCGTGTTGATCAGATTGTGTCATATAATTGATCCTCCTATGCCAGCGTATAACGCCGCTCCGCAAGTCTATAGAGTCGCTTCCAGATGAGACGATTCAGGATCACGACGAAAATGGCCATTAAAAGCGTTGCCGCCAGCAGCACGGGATAGTCAGGGTGAGGAGTGGCAGCAGCGGCAGCAGCGATGCTTGCTCCCAGCCCGGGTGTACTTAGTGTACGGTTATTGAACTGCACATATTCTGAGACGACGCTGGCATTCCACGCGCCACCACTGGCAGTGAGTAAACCCGTCACCAGGTAGGGAAAGATTCCCGGCAAAATCAGCGTGCGCCATTTTCGCCAGCCAGATACATGATAGTTAGTCGTGGCTTCGCGCAAGTCAGTGGGGATAGCCA
>DATGGW010000429.1:0-4119 GCA_035308345.1 Ktedonobacteraceae bacterium
ATGGCTGCTCTGGCAGCACGCGGTTCACTGGTGGGACCTGGTGCTGTTCACGGGAATGTACGTCATCGCCGGATTTGGTGAGACGGTTGGCTTTCACCGCATGTTGACGCATCGTGGTTTCCAGGCGCGCCCTGTCGTCAAGTTTCTCTTGCTGGTCTCTGGCACGATGGCGATTCAAGGGCCACCGATCGACTGGGCCGCTATTCATATCAAGCATCATGCGCGGGCTGACCGAGATGGCGACCCGCATAGTCCGCTCGACGGGTTCTTTCACGCGCATATCGGCTGGTTCTTTGGTAATATCGATGCCGATCCTGCTATCTACTGTCCTCACCTGTTTAAAGACCGGGTTGTCGTATTTGTCAGCCGCACGGTATGGATCTGGTCTCTCTTGTCACTCTTGATACCATTGCTGCTTGGTGGCTGGACAGGTCTGGTGTGGGGCGGACTGGTACGGATGTTTCTCTCCAACCATGCAGCCTGGAGCGTCAACTCGGCGTGTCATACATTTGGCAGGCGAGATTTCCAGACGAATGATCGAAGCCGCAACCAGTGGGTCGTGGCACTGCTGGGCCTGGGTGAAGGCTGGCACAACAATCACCACGCGTTTCCACGGTCGGCTTTCCACGGCCTGCACTGGTGGCAGGTGGATATCTCAGGCTACCTGATCTGGCTATTAGAACGGCTGCGACTGATCTACGACGTGCAGCGGGTCTCACCTGAAATGCTGGTACAGAGATCGCTGTCTCGTCAAGGATGATATCGTTGACGAGAAGCAAACGAGCGCCTGTCGATCACGAGGAAAAAAACGCTCTCAGTCGTTTTGAGACCTCGTCGCTGGCTTCTGCCGGGAGCCAGTGACCGCAATCGGGAAAGTGCTGAACGCTCTGCGCTCCGAAGCGATCGGCAAGTTGTCTGGGGATATAGGGATCATGATCTCCCCAAAGCACAAGCGTTGGAACTCGAGAGGTCAATTGGAGCAGCGAATCCTCCCACCCGGCGAAGATTATCGAGTCTGTCGAGCGGTAGAGACGCAGAATGGCCTGCTTCATCATCGGGCTTCTGAAGGCATAGGCGCGACTGATCTGATCGCGGGTGAGTTTGCGAGAGCCGCGCCGTAGTTCCCAGAGAAACAAGGGCCAGTTCATCATCGCCATACTCAGCTCTCCCAGCAGCGGAGTGCGCCAGATGCGCGCCCACATGTGCCAACGATACTCGGAGTGGAAGAAGGTGTTCATACAAACAATGCGATTGACCTTCTCCGGATGCCTGACCGCCCAGGCCAATCCGTAAGGGCCGCCATGATCGTGAACCACAAGATTGAGAGGGGCGGTGACGCCGATGGCCGCAACGAGCTCATCGATGAAGTTTGCCCGGTTTTCAAGAGAACAATCAAAGTGGGTTGGAGCAATGGTGCGGCCGAAGCCGGGCAAGTCGGGGGCCAGGCAACGATAATTGGCACTCAAGTCAGCAATCACGGCAGACCATAGATCGGCGGTATCGGGGACCCCGTGTAAAAACAGCATCGGCTGGCCCGAGCCTTTGTCTACAAGGTAGACGTTGACGTTCTGTACCACCAGTTCCATCTCTGGCTCCTTCATCTGTTGAAGAGGACGGCAAACAGAGTACGGGGATTGAAGAGCACCGCCGGGGACTTGAGCATGTGCAGGACTTCATAAAAGCGCAGGGTTGTCAAAGGATGAGAGCAGGACAGTTCATGCACGCGGCCCGCGTACCAGTTGTACAGGCGCATGCCGGGGGGACGAGATCCCTGCGTTTCCGGATAGCGAAAATCTTCGCCGGTCGCCAGGAGCCAGGGCACCCTCACCGCTCTGGCCACCTTTTTCTGGAAATGGGGAGCAAAGCCGTGCAGACCGCCGTGAACGCGAAGGTATTGAGGCAGGTAGTTGCTCAAGGCGCCGGCCTGCAGCGCGGCAGTTGTCATGCCCTGACCATAAATGGGATTGAAGCTGCAGGCTGCATCCCCAAGCACGATGAAGCTATCTGGAAAGCGCCGCATGCGCTCGTAGTGCCGCCAGCGATTCGCCGGGAACTTATGAGTGACGATGGGCGCTAGGCCGTCTGCATCTTTGATGGCCTCATAGAGGTTGGGCATTGGCAGGCTGCGTGCGTAGTCGAGAAAGCCCTGCTCGTCACCTGGCGGATAATCCTGCAGCCAGCCGGCCAACGTCACCATCCAGCGACCCCCTTCGATGGGGAAAATGTACCCCACTCGTTTGCCGTGGGGAGGCGTTGGGTAGATGATGAGCGCTTTCCCGTCAAAGGATGCCTGATCAAGGTGAGGATAAATGCGGCTGGCGTATCCAACATCCACCCTGACGACAGATTCCTCAACTCTGCTGTACCCCATGGATAGCAACCACTGAGGTGCTTGCGATCCGCGACCGCTCGCATCCAAGACCAGATCTGCCGCTAATTCCTCCTGGCGATGCTTTGTACCGGCAGGCCGCAGTCGCACACCTGTTACGCGGGTATGATCGGCGCTGGCACATAGCCCGGTGACCTCCCAGCCGTCAAGGAAGGATACGTTAGCTCGCTCCGCCAGGCAATCTCGTACAAGTTCCTCGAGGAAAGGTCGGCTTTGACTAAAGCCTGTAATGGCGCCTGGAAAGCGAGCTTTCCACACACCAAAGTGGTACCAGCAGACATCCGCGATGGTGTCTATCAAGGGAGCCCCGTCTCGAGCAAGTGTCGAAGAGAGGCCAGGGAAGAAGTCATCCAGTATGTTCGCTCCCCTCTTCAGGAGAGCATGGACGTGCTGCCCCTGCGGCACTCCTTTACGCGCGTGCGCACCCTGTAGAAGACAATCGCGCTCGATAATCGTCACGCGCGCAAAATGCTCCGCGAGCACCCGGCCAGCCAGCAAACCGGCCATACTCGCGCCGATCACCACGGAGTGCCGACCGCTCAATTCGCCCAACTCTTTTTGACCACTTACTGATTCCATTACGGCTCAAGCCCCTTCATCTTTACACAGTGGATATGCTGGTAGTTTCTGCTCCCAGGCCCCTACCGTTGCCGCGAGGAGTCTGAGCGCATCATCAACTCTTTGCAGCGCCTCTGTGACCTCGGCCTGCTCCTTCAAATTGCGATTCAGGTACTCGCGTCCATGCCTGACGTGTTGCAATTCGATTCTTCCACCCTGGCCGTAATCGGCATGCTCATCCCACCATTTAATGGAAGTTGGAACAGCACCAGCTTCACAAAGTTCGGCATCCGGCACCAGTTGTCGATTGATTTGAGGGCGATCGCGCGTACCGGCGACTGCAGGAAAAACTGACTCAGAGACAACCTTCACGAGTGAGAATTCAATGCCACTTTGTACAGCGTTATAGCCGATGAACGTGACTGAAGGATCGTTGACAACACGCTGGAGATAGTGAAAAAGAGCGAGGGTGAACTGTGAGAAAGAAGTATCGGGAAAGGCGCTGGCGGGATGGCCTTCACGTAGGGCGGTAAGGACCATGCGGGTCATGCGATCTCTTTCTTCGACCGCTATCCCCCGCAGATATTGTTCGAACGCGCTGTATATGACTTCGTGTTCACTGCCATGGATCTCAAGCATCTGACGATAGTAATCATTATGCTCCTGCTCTTCTTTCAGTTGTGCCGCCAGCGCTCGTATCGAGGGAAGTTGTTCCTCGCGAGCGACAGTGCGCAGCCTGGCAGCTAATGCCTGCACACGATGTGAGTGACGTATATGGTCAACACTCAGTATCTCCTCTACGAGCTCACGGGCCTGGGGCGATGTTTGCAGTTCGCCTAACTTGGCAATGCTTCGGATGAGTCCGGAGTTGAAGCCTACGACGAGCGGGTATAGCGTGATGATGAAGTTCTTGTATTCATAGAGGCTGACTTTTCTCTCACGCAGGGCCGTCATAAATGACCCTGCATTGGCCTGGTCGGAGTAATAGCGTGCTAACGCATCAATTTTGTCGCCTGCCTGAAGTCCCGCTGACATAGTTTCTCCTCTTTAGTGGTGCATCCACTAACTGATTGCGGTACAATACAGGCATCTCAGAAGCGAGGTGCCCAATGCCAAAGATTCTCGAAGTTCGAGCGATGACAGACGAAGAACAGCAGACGATTGAGCGCTTG
>DATGGW010000430.1:0-28198 GCA_035308345.1 Ktedonobacteraceae bacterium
AAATGCACCGCGACATCTGCCTCACCAACAGCGAAACCATCACCCGCTGGCTCGCCGATTACATCTCCGCCCTCAGCACCCTGCGCGACCGCATCTCCGCCCACGACACCACCCTCATTGAAGTCTTCACCCAGGCCCAAAAACAGCGCCTCGCCTGGCAAGAAGCCCAGGAAAACCCCAAAAAAACCGAATGACGCCACCATTTTGTCGATTCGATGACCCGCATCTCGTCGTTCTAATAGATAGGCGGAATATCTCGCCCCATATCTTGTAAAAAGGAGACCAATCCCGTGCGTTACATGCTATTAATCTACGGCAGCGAAGAGGCTCTCGCCCGCATGACTCAAGAAGAGCACGCAGCGGTGATGCAGGGTCACAGCACATTCGCTCAAGAGGCGCTGCAGCGCGGCATCCTCACAGGCGGAGCACCCCTCCAGCCCACCAGCACAGCCACGACGGTCCGTGTTCGCAAGGGCAAAAAGATGATCACCGACGGCCCATTCGCCGAAACAAAAGAACAGCTTGCCGGTACCTACATCCTCGATTGCAAGGACCTGACTGAAGCTATCGAGTTGGCCGCAAAGATCCCCAATGCCCGGTATGGCTCCATCGAAATCCGCCCCATCATGGAATTGTAGCCCGCAATTAGCAGTATTTTCAGTATCCGATAGGAGAAAAACAATGGCTCATGCAGAATCAACCATCACCATTCACCGGCCTGTTGACGAGGTATTCGAATTTGTCCTGGATGGCACCAATAACCCCAAATGGCGACCCGCAGTCCTGGACATTCAACGCGTGCCGGGCAAACCATCAGACGTCGGAGCAGTTTACAAGCAGGGTCTGAAAGGTCCTGGCGGCAGGCGCATCGACGGCGACTATGAGATCACCGAGTGCCAGCCCAATCAGTTCATCAAGTTTCAAGTCATCGCTGGCCCCGCAAGACCCACCGGCGCCTTCAGATTCGAATCCACCGGCAACTCGACTCAAGTGACATTCACACTAGATCTCGCATCAAAAGGCTTTGCCAGGCTCATGGAGCCCATGATCACCCAGACCATGCGAAGCGAAGTCGCCACCCTCGCCAACTTGAAATCCTATTTGGAAGCTCTCAACACTTGACAATTCACCCCCCACGTTGTACCGTATACTCAACCCGATCAACAGACAGGAGACGACAGTGAGAACTTTCATCTAACGCATATCCAGCGTGCGTAACGCAATACATCATAACGCAGCGCCATCTTTATGTGGCGTCTATGTGTGCATGTACCGCTGTTTTACGCGTGAGGAGACGACTCGATGAAAGGGATTTGCATTGTTGTTGCCCGTTATCGCATCCGCGCTTACACTTTCGCCGCAACACATCTAACTTTCTCGCAATAATGCACAGCGCTTGTCCTGTGAAAATCTCTCCCCTTATGCCATTAAGCGGCCAGCACAGCCTACTTCACACGAACTAAAAACCAGGAGTTTTGTATGCTCGAACAAAATACCAACCTCGCAGGAGAGGAGCAACGATCAGGCGTATTGCTCTCAAGCGCTCCGGAGCGCGCCATCATCGTCGGTGTCGACATGCCCGGCAACGATTGGCCCGTTGAAGAATCGCTCGATGAGTTGCAACAACTGGCGCGCACTGCCGGCGTATACAGCGTTGATCGCGTCATCCAGCGCCTGCCGAAGCCGCATCCCGGCACGCTGCTCGGCTCAGGCAAAATCAAAGAAATCGCAGAGTTAGCGCGTTTCCACAACTGCGACGCCGTGATTTTTGACCTCGAACTCTCTCCCAGCCAGCTTCGTAACCTCGAACGCGAACTGGAAACGCAGGTGCTTGACCGCACCGCGCTGATCCTCATCATCTTCGCGCAGAGGGCGCGTACCAAAGAGGGACGCCTGCAAGTCGAACTGGCACAGATCGAGTACGACCTGCCGCGCATAGCCCGCCAGTGGTCCCACCTCTCGCGCCAGAAGGGCAGTGTGCAGCAGCGCGGCGAAGGTGAAAAGCAGATCGAAGTTGACCGCCGCATGCTGCGCCGCCAGAAAGGCGCGCTCGAAGAAGAACTGGAGCACGTGCGCACCCATCGCCAGTTGCACCGCGACCATCGCAAATACTCCGGCGCGCCCGTTATTGCGCTGGTTGGCTATACCAACGCCGGCAAATCCACCCTGCTCAATCAGTTCGCAGGCGCAAAAACGCTGGCCGAGGACAGGCTATTCGCCACGCTTGACCCAACCACGCGCCGCGCTCGCCTCAACGGAGGCCAGGAACTGCTGCTCACCGATACCGTCGGCTTCGTGCAGCGCCTGCCCACCACCCTGGTAGCCGCCTTTCGCGCCACGCTAGAAGAGGTAGCCGAGGCCGACCTACTCGTCCACGTTGTCGACGCCTCCAGCCCCTCCATGCAGCGCCAGGTGGAAGCCGTCGATCAAGTCTTGCAAGAAATCGGCGCAGGTGAGCGCCCCATGGTGATCGCCCTGAACAAAGTCGACAAACTCCCCTGCGACGCGCCCATATCCCTGGAAGGCGCGGCAGCCAGCCTGCCGACCGTGCGTATCTCCGCCCTCGACGGCACAGGCATCGACGATCTCCTGCTCTGCATCAGCGAAAGCCTGCTCTCCCAGTTCGTCTCCCTCGACGTCCTCATCCCCTACAATAAAGGAGAACTCGTGGCGCAATTCCACCAGTATGGCGTTATCGAAGACGAACTCTACGAAGAAACAGGCACCCGCCTGCGCGGCCACATGCCCCAAAACCACAGCGGCCCTTTCATCCCCTTCCAACAGCGCAACCGCATGGGCGGGGGCGGACGATGACGCGGGGAGGGGGCGCTTGCGCTCCCCTCGTCCCCCTCCTGGGAACCATTACCGTAGTCATTGTAAGGGCGGGAGCGGATGTAGGGCAGGGTGGAGACCCTTGCGGTCGCCCTCCTCCCCCAATAGAAAGGATCACCATATGCCATCAACACACACCGAAATCGCCATAATCGGCGGCGGCGTCATCGGCAACGCCATCGCCTATCACCTCGCGCGACAGGACCGGAAGACGCTCGTCATCGAGCAGGCAGAGATTGCCAGCGAACCGGCGGCATCATGGGCCAGCGCGGGCGGCGTGCGCAGACAGGGACGACACCCGGCAGAAGCGCAGCTCGCAAGCGAGGCCATCAAACGCTGGGAAACATTAGAGCAAGAACTGGCAGCCGACCTCCACTATCGCCAGTGCGGTCAATTGCTGCTGGCAGAAAATGACGCCGAGGCAGCGCAACTGCTCGCTTATGTGCATCAGCAGCAAGCGATGGGTTTCAGCGACGTGCGCTTGTTAAACCGGCAAGAAGCCCTTGAGCTTGTACCAGGACTGAATGAGCGCGTCGTCGCGGGCAGCTACAGTCCCGCTGACGGGCAGGCCAGTCCGCCGCGCACCACTCGCGCTTTCGCACTGGCCGCGCAGCGTCTCGGCGCAACTTATTGGACCGCAACCGCCTCGCTCGCCCTGCATACCACCGCCAGCCGCGTAACTGGGATACACACCACACGCGGTGAAGTCGAAGCCGACCATATCGTGCTGGCCGCGGGCGCGTGGAGCAATGAACTGGCGCTTACAGCCGGATTGCGCCTGCCCATACGTACCCTCGCTTTACAGATGCTGCTATCCACTCCCGCGCAGCCAGGCATGCTGCGGCCAGTCATCGGCGCGCTTGGCCGCCAACTTTCCCTGAAACAGCTTGATGACGACGCATTTTTCATCGGCGGCGGCTGGCTCGGCGATGCAGCCCCCGACCGGCGCGCCTACACCATGCGCCCATCCAGCATACAGGGCAACTGGCTAACCGCCTGCGAATTGCTACCGGCAGTAGGAGAACAGAGCATCGCGCGCTCCTGGTGCGGACTGGAAGCGCAAAGCATCGATGACATCCCGTTTATAGGCGCCGCGCCGGGCCTGGACGGTCTCACCCTCGCGCTGGGCTTTTCCGGGCACGGCTTCGCCATTGCGCCCGCCGTTGGTCGCGCGGTAGCAGACCTCATCAATGGTCAACCTACCACAGAGTTAGAGGGATTGAGCCCGGTACGCATGGCGCGCTTCGACCCGCAACAAGTGGCACAATTTATCAGCACGCCCCCACAATAACGATTTCCTCTTCCCTCCAAATACATTGACACAACCACACTTTTTTTGCTTTAATTAGCAGTAAGCAATATCCTATTTCAACGGACGCCGCAAACAGCGTTCAGAACGAGAAAAGCGTGATGCAACACATGCCTGCACAGGAAGAGACAGAACGAGAGTACCACGACGGCTACAGTCGCATAATGGCCTTCGCCGCCTACGCGCGCACCAGAGGCTGGCGTTTAAGCGATCGTCAACTGGTACATGAGATCACCCAGCGCGAACGAGCAGCCCACATTCGCGAGAAAAGCTCGCTGCCTCTCGTCGGTGTCGGCACACGCTCCGCCGCCTACAATCGCGGCCAGGCCGACGCGCTGCGAGCAATCCTCAAAGGCCAGCGCGAAGGCAATTAAATCGCGGCCAACCGTTGGCGCGCCTCCTCAACAGTCATCGGCACATTATATATCGGCGAACCCGGCTGTTGCAGGCGGCCTCCTTCATGCAGAAACCCCGTATCGACTGCCGCGAAGCCAATCTCCTCGATCAACCGCGCGACAACAGCCTTAGCCTCGGAATCATCCCCGGCGACAAAGAGCACCAGGCGCTCCTTTTCAGCAGAACGACCACCCGTGCGCAGCGTCTCAAAATACATCGTATTGAAAGCCTTTACCAGGCGCGCCCCCGGAAGCTGTCTTGAAACCTCCTCGCTCGACGTACTATCGCCCAGATCGACCACACCGCCCTGCGCGTAGGGATTCATGGCGTCAATCACAATCTTATCCTCAAAAAGCTGCGCCGCCGGTAACGTACCGCGTTTCGTCCACGGCACCGCGATCAAAACAACTTCACCGAACTTCACCGCATCCTCGTTAGTTACCGCTCGCACATTCGCACCCAGTGACTTCACCAGCGACTCAAGCGACTCCGGCCCCTTCGAATTACCGATCGCCACAGCGTGACCAGCCTTCGCAAAAAGTTCCGCAGCCGTAGCGCCAATACGCCCGGCACCCACAATACCAATCTTCATGTACTTCTCTACTCCTCATTCTTATCATCAGAAAACAACATTGAAACGTACCGAGAGCAGACCCGAGTCCCCTCAACCCCAGCCATTCACGATTCAGCCTCTCCGGTATATACTCACATTCCACATAACAATGCTGCCTGAAGATAAAATTCCACATTATGCCGGTCGCGATATCCCTCTCTGCAATATTAATATCCCTCACGAGTCTTGTCCTCGGTTCTCTCAATGCGCGCCTGGCCCATGCCACTCGTTGTTTTAGAGCCAACTCCAGCGTAACGAGCAAACTCGGCAAGGGCCGCAACTTGCGGCGCACACCCCTCATTGGAATCGACTCCTGGCTACGCTGCGGGAGAGCCCCGCTCCCATCAGAGGCAAGGCTGAGCGAGCACAAGTTATTCCAGAGGCTCCGTTGCAAGACTTCTCTGCGAAAGATACGGTCTGGCTCTTTGTTCGTACCCCTTCTGATCTTGATGAGACCGAGAGACAAGACCTCGCTGTCATTTGTCAGGCGAGTCCGACGGCCAACATGATGTATGAACTGGTCCAGGATTTCATGAACATGCTTCGTCATCGGAAGGGAGAACATCTTGAGGATTGGCTCAGATCAGCACGAGAGAGTCACATTAAAGAGCTTCAGCGCTTCGTCCGCAGCATTGAACGAGACAAAGCTGCCGTACTGGCAGGTCTGACCTTGCTTCATAGCATGGAATTGTCGAGGGAAAAGTGAATAAATTAAAGCTCATCAAGCGCATGGGATCCGGCTTCTCTCCGTATGCGTGGTGACCCTTGCGGTCGCCCTCCGGCTTCTCTCCGTCAGGGTACGGGCGTGGGCTTGTCCCCGCCCTGGTCGCTCGTATAGGGTAGGGGCGTGCAGGGTACGGGCGCGGGCTTGTCCCCGCCCTGGTCGCTTCGTCCTCGTGCTCTTGGTCCCCGCCCTGGTCGCTCGTGCAAAAAAACCGCACTCAAGCGCCCCCGGCATCATCGGCTCAACCCAAAAATGTGCTATAATAACCACAAAAAAGACGAGTGTAATCGATGAATCAAGTCACATCATCAACCTACGCGGGCCCACCGTCAGGATCACCTGAACAGGTAACAGCCATCATCGCGGAACTGCGCCGCCTGTACCCCGACGCGAAGTGTTCGCTCAACTTCACCAACCCGCTCGAATTACTGGTTGCCACACAGCTTTCCGCCCAGTGTACCGATGAGCGCGTCAATATCGTCACAGTCGATCTTTTCAAGAAGTATCGCCGCGTGGAAGATTATGCCACCGTCAACCTGGAAGAACTGGAAAAGGACATCAAATCAACCGGCTTTTACCACAACAAAGCGAAGAATATTCGCGCCGCCGCCCAGCGCATGATTACCAACTACGGCGGCGAAGTACCGCGCGCGATGCAGGATATCTTATCGCTGCCCGGCGTAGCGCGCAAAACCGCTAACGTCGTGCTTGGCAACGCCTTTGGCATCGTCGAGGGCTTTGTAGTTGATACACACGTAGGACGCCTGGCGCGGCGCTTTGGCTGGACAAACAGTGAAGACCCCGTAAAAGTCGAACAGGATTTGATGCGCATCATACCCCGCCAGGACTGGCTTGACCTCTCCCACCTGCTGATCTTCCACGGGCGCGCCACCTGCGCAGCCCGCAAACCCCTCTGCGCGCAATGCTCCTTATCAATCTTCTGTCCCTCCGCTCTCCTCACCTCATAACCCGTCGTAGTCATTGTAAGGGCGGGGGCGGTTGAGTGGATGGGTGGAGACCCTTGCGGTCGCCCTCTCGGCTCTCCAGGCTACTTCGGTCGCCCTCCGGGTTCTCTACATCGCCCTCCACATTTTCCACACCTCCGCCGATCTCCGCTTTCTCCGCATACACCCCGCGCTGCTCAACCGGCAGCATCCTGGCTATACGAAGCATCATCTCGTCTGTCACCCTTTGCATCGCGACCTTGCGCGACAAATCGGCGCCTAAAGCAGGTGTGTATGGCTCGCCAATCTGGATCGTAACGAGCGGGAACCAGGAACGTAGCGAGCGCAGCACCTTGCGTGTTCCCACGTGCGCGATTGGCAGAACCATCGCCCCTGAACGTAACGCCAGCATCGCCACACCGGTACGGGCGGGCGTCATCTTTACCTGCCGCTCAACGGTTCCTTCCGGAAAGATTCCCAACGCCCTGCCTTCTCGCAAGTAAGCCAGACCCTTTTCAAGAGCCGCTCGGTCACTTTCCCCGCGATGCACCAGAATCTGCCCCGTCAGCTCGCATGCCTTGCCAATAAGAGGCCAGCGAAAGATTTCCGCTTTGGTGAAAAACCAGATGCGCCTGCGTAACACAACCCCAAACAAAATTGGGTCATACCAGCTCAAATGATTAGCTACGATCAATAATGGACCGCTCTCAGGCACACGCTCCAGGCCATAAACACGATAGCGGCAGATCATATGGGTAAACACGCGAAAACCGGCGCGTAAAAAATTGTAAAGCATACTCTCTTTCACACTCGAACCAGCAGAGCGGCTGGTAAAATTTCAATATGAAAACTGGTCGCATAGGTGGTTTCCCCATCCATCTGCATATTGACCGCGTTACGACTTTCAATTGAGACCGACCTTGCGCGGTAAAACGTGACTTCCGGGACGCCGGCATGCTGACCCTTCTTTACGATAGGCAGCAACTTCAATGCCCGCAAAAGAGGCATATACTTGATGGCGCAAATGTCGAACAGGCCATCGCAATGATCGGCAGTTGGATTGATGCGAAAACCCGCGCCATAGGTCGGCCCATTAGTCACAGCCAACACCACATAACGGCTATCCGCCTGCTTACCAACCTGCAGCGCGCCATCCAATTCAAAGCTGAGCCAGGGGCAGCGCCGGTAACCAAACAACAACTGTTTGAGGCTAGTAGTGTAGTAGAGCCGCGCGCCACTCATCAGAGGATATTTTTTCATAGTGCCTGCTGCTACGGCAATATCGGCATCGATACCGACGCTGAATGAATTAGCAAAGTAGCGCCCATTGACGACCCCGGCGTCAACTTCAACCTGTTGCCCGCAAAAGGCCCGTTCCACCGCTATTTCAGGGTCACGCGGCAGTTTCAGGGTGTTCCAGGCAAAGTCATTACCGGAACCGGCAGCAACAATCCCCAGCGGAACGCGCCTCCCCGCAGCCAGGATACCGTTCACCACTTCATGCACCGAGCCATCACCCCCTACGATAATCACAGGGCGATCTTCGCAGGCAGCCTGCATTGCGCGTTCTTTCGCCTCGCCCTGAAGCCTGGTCTCAACATACTCGGCATGCTCGCGCTCCGCGCGCTGGCGGACCATGACGCGATGTCTGTGCATATTCCCCCTGTTGGCAGCAGGATTGAGGATGACAAGAGGTTGCCCTGAGAACCGCGCAGCTTCCATCGTGAGACCCCTTCATTAACTGAACTTCAGAGATTGTATCACGTTCTCATCGTGTATGGTAGGGTTGCCCTGGCAATGATTCACCCTGCCGCCAGGGCTTGTGAATGATTGCCAGGGCGACCGCAAGGGTCGCCCCTACCCTGTACGTTTCCCGTGCATCTCCGCCTTGCGCGTGTATAGTAGGGGCGACCCTTGCGGTCGCCCTGGAAGGCCAACATCCGCTGCCACCAATAATTCACAAGCGCTGCCCTGCCACAATTGCGAGTTGACATTTCGCTGATCTAATGCTATTGTTAACATCAACAACCATATAAAGCCTGACCCGCGTTGACCGAAAGAGTACGAGGATGGCAGCCAGTAGCGATCCGATAGCCGGTGCAAGATCGGAAGGATAGGCCACCTCCGAACCGCCTCGTGAGCGGCTCTCCGAAGAAAGCCCTGCATGAAACTAACGCAGCGACAAGTAGGAGAGGTGGAAGGTTCCCACGCTCTCGTCCCTTTCTTCTTAAAAGATCGGGATGAGAGTTTTTTTATGGTCTTTTGGACAGAACAGAAGGGACGAGGCGATGATCTCAACATCAATAGTCAATGTCACCAGCTATACCGGGCTGGAATTGCTGCGCCTGCTTTCACAGCATCCAGGATTTAGCGTAACCTCGATCACGGCGCGCAGCTCCGCCGGTAAATCACTGGCTGAGGTTTTTCCACAATTGCGCGGCAGCGCACCTGCGCTTGCTTCCCAGGTCATCGCTGAGGAGCCTGAGCAGACCGATTTGGCGTTTCTATGTCTACCTCATGCCGCAGCCGCAGAGTCGGCGCTGAAACTCCTGCAGCGCGGCACAAAGATAGTAGACCTCTCGGCGGATTTCCGCCTGCGCGATGCCTCGCAGTATGAAGAATGGTATCAGCGCGCGCATCCCGCGCCCGCTCTGCTGGAAACCGCCATCTACGGCCTGTGCGAGCGCTACCGTGCGCGCATCGAAGGCGCCGCGCTGATAGCGAATCCAGGCTGCCACGCCACAGCCTCAATCCTCGCTCTGATGCCAGCTCTGGCAAACGGCATAATCAGCAGCGATATCATCATCGACTCCAAAACAGGCGTAAGCGGAGCAGGTCGCAGCCCTACCCTGGGAACGCATTACTCAGAGGTCAACGAAGATGTCAGCGCCTACAGCGTCGCAGGCCATCGTCACCTGCCCGAAATCACACAGGAACTCGAGGCGGCAGCCAGTGACGGGGGCAACCCCATCGACCATGATAAGGCGCTGCGCATCACCTTCATTCCCCACCTGCTGCCTATGACGCGCGGCATCCTGGCGACCTGTTACGCCGACTTGAAGCAGGATGCTCAGCATCCTATCTCAACAACCGCGGAGGCGCGCGCGCTGTATGAACGATTCTATGCCGGCGAACCGTTTGTACATGTAGTCGATCAGCCACCGCACACCAAATGGACCTATGGCAGTAATCTCTGCCTCATCTATCCGATGGTGGATACGCGCACCAGGCGTCTGCTGGTGATTGCTTGCCTGGATAATCTCGTCAAAGGTGCCGCAGGCCAGGCGCTACAAAACGCTAATCGTCTCTTTGGATTTCCAGAAACCACCGGACTTCCATCGATGGCACTTTATCCGTAGAAACAAGGAGTTATACAGGCTATGGCAATTACCTATTCAACCAACACCGATGGAGACGTTATCAATAACCATCACTTAATCGCGGAGGTGCTGCGCGAGGCCCTGCCGTACATCGACTACCTGAAAGGCAAAACCCTGGTAATCAAGCTGGGCGGCAGCACACTTGAGCACCAGCGCGGTGTCTTGCAGGACATCATCTGGCTGCGCAGCCTGGGCGCGTATCCCGTGCTGGTGCATGGCGGCGGCCAGTATATCAATGCCTGGCTGGAAAAGCTCAACGTTCCGGCGCAGTTCGAAAATGGCCTGCGCGTCACCGATGCGCATACCCTGGATGTCGTGCGCATGGTGCTGCTGGGCCAGGTCAACCAGGGGCTGGTGCTGATGGCGACGGAGATGGGAGGCAGAGCCATCGGCCTGAGTGGAACCGATGGCTCGATGGTGCGCGCAAAAATCGTCAACGAACGCCTGGGCTTTGTCGGTGAAATTGAAGCCATCGATCCTACCCTGCCGCAAACACTGCTGGGTCAGGGATACATCCCTGTGATCGCGCCGTTGGGTCTGGGACCCGATGGAACCTGCCTGAACATCAATGCAGACCTGGTGGCGGCCCACCTGGCAGGCGCGCTCAACGCCGAAAAGCTGATCTTCCTCAGCAACGTCATAGGCATCTGTCGCCAGGACGGTTCGCTCATCTCAGAGCTGACGGAGGTCGAGGCCACGCAACTGATCGCAGACGGCATAATCAGCGGCGGCATGATTCCCAAAGTCACCGCCTGCCTGGACGCCCTGTCCACCGTCTCGCGCGTGCATATCGTCGATGGAGGAGAACCCCACGTCTTGCTGCGCGAACTCTTCACCGATCAAGGCGCCGGCACCATGCTCGTAAGAAGCTCGTAGCAACGTGCCAGGGCGGGGACCAAGGGCACGGGGTAGGGGCGTGCCCGGCCCCCGTGCCCTTGGTCCCCGCCCTGGTAATCTACGTATAGGGTACGGGCGGGACTTGTCCCCGCCCTGGTAGCGGCGCGTAGGCGCGGTCGCCCTGGTAATCTACCGCTGCGGCGGATACTGCTGCGGCGGTTGCTGAAGTTCCGTCGGCGGGTATTGCTGTGGCTGCGCTGGCGGGTATTGCTGCGGCTGCTGCGGTGGATACTGGTACGGCTGCTGCGGCTGCGCGGGGTACTGCTGCGGTGGAACCTGGTACGGTTGTTGCGGCTGCTGGTACGGCGGGTAAGCCTGCTGTTGATCAGCGGGCGGATAGGGCTGCTGGTACGGCGGGTATTGTGTGGGCTGCGGTGGATACTGCTGTCCATATTGTCCATATGTCTGCGCCATGCCTGCCGCCGGAATTGATGACCGCAAGGCCATCACGGCACCTACGATCATGGCGATAGCAGCCAGCATGAAGACCCAATAACCAAAGCCAAGGCCAACGCTCAGGCCGGTAGTAACTCCGCCCAAATTATCTCCAACTGAGCTTTGATAGTCGATCAGGAACAGCAGGTGGATTAACAAAGCTAATACTCCAGCCCCGAGCAGTACGTACCTGCCATACTGGATCTGCTTCTCCACCGGCATATTGGTCAGCCCGAAGGCGTTGTTCCTGAAAAGCAACACTGCTGCTGCCGCAATAGCCACCAGCGCGGCAATTTCCTCAAACCAGAGCCACCCGCCACTGGCGCCACTTGCCGAAGCGCTAAAAGTGAGGTAAGACGCAGATACGTAAGGTAAGAAGAAAGCAATGAAACCAACAATTGCTGCGATGCCAGCGATAACATATCCTCGGTTCTTCTCTTGCTTGAGCATATCCATGTTCATTGAGAACCTACCCTTTCTGACAAACACTAAGTGCCGTCAACAATTGAAATTTCTTCGATAGTAATCAGCAACAGTTGATAGGGCAACATTAATACCAACCAACTCCCTACTGCAAGTGTAGCCTGAACTACCTGAAGATGGTATGAGCAATCATACCGATATACAGTGACGAATAACATAATTGCACCGTGTCTCAGGGTACAGCATAAATAAGAAATTGTAAAGTATATCCTGACCAATTTACCTACCTATGTACCCGCGCCATGAGGTACAATGGAGTCACGATGCTGTCACAAGGACAAAGGAGTAGCTTCATGGCAAATATGATTGAAAGTGAAAGTGTTGCGTCTCGCGCGCGGACGCCCTTTAAGAACCAGGATATTTTAGATTTTAGCAGGCCGGCCAATCGCGAGGCACAATTGGCTGCGTTGGAGCAGGTGAGAAGTGAGCTTGGGAACACTTACCCATTGATAATCGATGGTAAAAAGATAACCGGCGAGGCCACGTTTGCCTCAGTTAATCCATCGCAGCCCGACCAGGTGATTGGACATTTTACGAGTGCCACGGCAGCACAGGCCAATGAAGCGGTGCAGGCTGCCGCGACCGCCTTTGAAAGCTGGAAACACGTTCCGGCCGAGGAGCGGGCAGGCTATCTTTTCGCGGCTGCCGACCTGCTCAAAGAGCGCCGTTTCCTGATGAACGCCTGGATGATCTATGAAGTGGGTAAAAGCTGGCCGGAGGCCGACGGTGATACAGCCGAGGCCATCGACTTCATGGAATTTTATGCGCGCGAGATGATGCGCATGGCTGAGGATCAGCCAGTGGTGCGCATCGAGGGCGAGGATAACCAGCTTGTCTATATTCCCCTGGGCGTGGGTGCCGTCATCCCGCCCTGGAACTTTCCAGCCGCCATCATGGTCGGCATGACCAGCGCCTCGTTTGTATCCGGCAACACGGTCGTGCTCAAACCCGCCAGCACCTCGCCCATGATCGCCTGGCAGTTCATGCGCATTCTCGAAGATGTCGGCTTACCGGCTGGCGTCGTCAACTTCCTGACTGGTTCAGGCGCAACCATTGGCGATGCCCTGGTGGAGCATCCCCAGGTGCGTTTTATCGCCTTCACCGGCTCGCGCGACGTTGGCCTGCGCATCAATGAACTGGCAGCCAGGCCATACAAAGGGCAGCGCTGGCTGAAACGCACCATCCTGGAGATGGGCGGCAAAGACGCCGTAGTCGTCGATGAAACCGCCGACCTTGAAGCTGCCGCGACTGGCATTGTGGCTTCCGCCTTTGGTTTCCAGGGGCAGAAATGCTCGGCTGGCTCGCGCGCAATCATCGTTGATAGCGTCTACGACCAGGTGTTGCAGAAGGTCATTGAGAAGACAAAACGCCTTACCATGGGCGATGTCACCCGGCCAGAAACCTACATGGGGCCGGTCGTCGATGCCAATGCCATGAAGAAGATCACCGAATATATCGAGATCGGCAAGAAAGAAGGCCGTATCGTAGCAGGCGGCGGACATCACGGACCCGGCTACTTCATCGAACCAACGGTGATCGCCGATGTTGACCCACGCGCGCGCATCGCCCAGGAAGAGATATTTGGCCCTGTGCTGACCGTCATCAAGGCGAAGGACTTCGACGACGCGCTGCATATCGCCAACGATACCGAATACGGTCTGACCGGCGCGCTTTACTCGCAAGATCAGCAGCGCATCGAGCGAGCAAAGCAAGAATACCACGTCGGCAACCTCTACTTCAACCGCAAATGCACTGGCGCGCTGGTTGGCGTTCATCCCTTCGGCGGCTTCAACATGTCCGGCACGGACTCCAAAGCGGGCGGGAGGGACTACCTGCTGCTATTCACCCAGGCCAAAGCCATCTCGGTAAAAAAATAGAGACTTTATATAGGAGAATACCTTGTCTAATGTCACACAACTGAGTCCGGGAACGTGGCAAATCTCGCATCCATTCCTGGGTGAGGGCGAAATTATTGGCTCTTACCTGCTGGCAGGAGCAAACGAGCTTGCCATTGTTGATCCCGGACCGGGCAGCGTCATTGACTCGCTGCTGGCCTCCATTCGCGAGGTTGGCTTTGAACCGCAGGATGTGACCCATATACTGGCGACCCATGTCCACCTGGATCACGCCGGGGCCACCGGTTCGCTGGTCAAGCAAATGCCGAGAGCGCAGGTTTACGTTCACGGCCTGGGCGCGCCGCACCTGCTCGACACCACAAAGGTAGTGGCCAGCGCGTCGCGCATCTTCGGCGAGCGCATGAAGTTGCTGTGGGGCGAGATCGAACCGACGCCCGAGGAACGCCTGCGCATCATCGAGGACGGCGATATACTCAATGTAGCGGGACGCCGCCTGGAAGTTCACTACGCACCCGGCCATGCCATCCACCACGTCATATTCTTCGACGTTCATTCCGGCGAACTCTTCGCGGGCGACGTAGCCGGAGTGCGTCTGCCCGGCGTGGATTATGTGCGCCCACCAACGCCGCCGCCTGATCTCGACCTCGAAGCGTGGTCTGAGAGTATCAATCTACTCAAACGACTGCGTGCGGATGTGCTCTATATCGGACATTTCGGCGCGATCAAAGAAATCGATTCACAACTTGAGCGACTGAGCGCAAAGCTCTACGCCTGGGGGGACTTCGTGCTGGCCGCCATGCGCAGTGGCAAGCAGGAAGCCGAAATTATCGAGATGCTGATAGAGCACACCAGGCCAGAATTGCTGAAGGTTGCAGGCGATGCACACGCGCTGCAGCGCTACGAGCTCGCCACCAATTACCCCATGACCGCGCAGGGCTACATGCGTTACTGGAAAAAGAAGCACCCCGAACGACTGTAGAGGATATCAATGAGCGATGTTGAATACGCACAGTTGCAACGTAAACGGCTCCATTTTCTCGGTATCGGTGGGCGAGGCATGTCGGCCATGGCGCAGATCGCGCAGCATTTCGGCGCGCAGGTCTCGGGCTGCGACAAGGGCGCATCCTATACCACAGCCGCCTTGCAAGAAGCAGGCATCCCTATAGAGATTGGACATAACCCCGCGCACATGCAGGACGTTGATGCGCTGATCTATGTCCCGGCAGTCATGACCTACGATCCCGATAACCCAGAACTGGCGGAAGCGCTGGCAAGGGGTCTGATCACCATGACCTGGCAAGAACTGCTGGGCAAATGGGCCAGGGGGAAATGCATCATTTCAGTAAGCGGCGTGCATGGCAAGGGAACGACCACTACGCTGCTCGCCTATATGCTGCTAGATGCCGGGTTTGACCCATCATGCTTTGTCGGCGCAGTCGTGCCACGTTTCAATAGCAGTTATCGCCTGGGCAATAGCCCATATTTTATCAATGAAGCCGACGAGTACAATCACAATTTCTGGCACTTCAACCCGCGCATCGCCATCGTGACCTCGATCGAGTATGAGCACCCGGAGTTTTTCGCCGATATGGATGCTATGCTCTACGCCTTCGAGGGCTTGATTCGCCGCATGGACATGCGGGGCGACAAGCCATTCTCACCCGCGCTGGTGATTAACACTGGCAATGCAGGCTGCCGATCGCTGCTGGAACGCCTGTATAACTGGCCGGGACGCATCGTTACCTACGCGGCTGAGTCACCTTCCACGAATGATACGGATAAGCATGTTGCGGCCAACTATGTCGCATATGATGTCAGAGAAGATGGCGTTACGCACTTCCACCTGCGTACACAATTGCCAGGCGGAGAATCAATCCCCTCTGAGCGAGTCTTTCGGTACAGCTTGCCCGGCATTTATAACGTTGAAAACGCTTTAGCAGCGCTGGCAGCCGCTCATGCCGCGGGCATCCCACTCGACTCCGCGCTGACCACTCTGGAAAACTTCGAGGGCGTGAAACGACGTTTCGAGGTACGACATCAGGGGCCACTGGAAATCAACGGGGAAGCGCTCGATGTGGTGCTGATCGATGACTACGCCCACCATCCAACCGCTATCGCGCTCACGCTGGAAGCTGCCCGCAAGCGTTTCCCTGGCCGCCGTATCGTGCTGGCCTACCAACCGGACATGTTCACGCGCACGAAAGCTCTCTTCGATGACTTTGTCACGGCTTTCCAGGGCGCAGATGTGGTGATCCTGACGGATATCAATCCCGGTCGCGAGCGTGACACTGGCCTGGTGCATGCGCGCGACCTGGTGGCAGCCATCGCCAATGGGCCACATTTCGCGCAAAGCAGCGGGCAGGTGCTCTATGGCGGTGATATGCAAAACGTCGAGGCATTATTGCGCGAAAACCTGCGCTCCGGCGATGTGGCGATCATCATGGGGTCGGGTATGATCTATACGATCACCAAACACCTGCTGCGCGAAAAATAGAGTCGAGGCGCTTCACCTTACCAATCAGCCTGGGAAGCGACCTCTGTGCGCACTCAAACTTGACATTGAACTCTTCTTCTTTGTATCATTGATGCAATGCTAAACTTGTATTCTTCACGTTTTTTGAGAGGTCGGTGAGGTACTGTGGCCCAGGCGCATCCATATCGTCCTTCCTGGCAAGGTACGCTGCAAGACCTCGCCAATATCGTCACAACCATCCGGCGCTCAAAAGCGTTTGGACGCCTCACGCTGCGTAACGAAGAGAAACTCGGCGTGGCGCATCTCTATTTTCAAGGCGGGAAACTGGTGCATATCATCGGCAACCGGGGAGATATAAATGCGACGCTGGGTGACCTCCTGACATGGACGCGAGCCAGCGCGCGCTTTGAGCGCGGCATGCCCCCCACCGGTGGCGCGATCACTGAACAGCAGGAACAGGATTTTGACGCTGTTATATTGGCGCTACAAAAACGGGGCATCGTCGCCATACCCAGAGCGCCGCGCATAGTCGAAGGCGGAGTGGTTGCTACGCGCAGCGCAGAGCAACTCATCACGCCGCAAGAATGGCGCGTGCTCGTCGAAGGCACGCGCAGGGCATCAATGGCTGTTGCGCACCTGATTGGCCCCGTCGAGGCCCTGAACGTGCTGCGCGATATCCTCGATGACTGCTCCGCCGCATTCCCGGCCTTCACCTCGCTACAGATCGCCTCGACAGGTTACCTGCAAGTCACCGATACCTCAAAATTTGATCGCATGCCGCGCGGAGAATTGCTCGAAGGCTTTGCCGCCCTGATTTCCATCTGCCAGTATTTCTGCGCGCCCATTATTGGCGAGGTGGAAGCGCACAAACTCATGATACAGGCGTTAGGCGACGTTGGCCCGGCTCTCGTCGGCCTGGGCGCATTCCACATCGATAAGGCATTGCTAGCGCGCTAAATCAAGCCCTGTTTCACGCATAACTCCGCGTTCAAAATCGAGCCGCCTGCCGCTCCGCGAATGGTGTTATGGCCGAGCAGCACGAATTTATAGCCAAGGATAGGGCAGCGCCGCAATCTGCCCAACGTGACAGTCATACCGCGACCCGCATCACGGTCCAGAAGTGTTTGCGGACGGTTGATTTCATGACGATAGATCAGCGCGCGTTGTGGTGCGGATGGCAGTCGCAGTTGCTGCGAAAGTGGGGTATAGTTTTCCCAGGCCGCGATGATTTCCTGCGCGTCCACTTCTTCCTCCAATGCGATGCTGGCGCATTCCAGGTGGCCCTCGCGCGTCGCCACGCGGTTACACTGCGCGCTGACAATTATGGGCGCATCGCTGAAACCCGTACCCTCTGCCCAGCTTCCAAGCATCTTGCGAGTCTCGCTCTCTACCTTTTCTTCTTCTCCACCAATATACGGTATGGCATTATCGAGTATATCGTAGGAAGGCAGGCCAGGATAGCCCGCGCCTGAAATGGCCTGCAGCGTTGTCACCATTACTTTACTAACGCCGAAAGCCTTTTGCAGTGGTTTGAGAGCCATCACCAGCGGCGTCGCCGAACAATTGGCGTTGGTAATGATGCTGCCCGGCCAGCCGCGCCTTTTGCGCTGCTCAATGATGGCGGCTGCATGCCCGGCGTTGACCTCCGGGATAAGCAGAGGCACATCGGGCTCCATACGGTAATTTTTCGCATTGCTGAACACCGCCATACCGGCACGGGCGAAATCGGCCTCAATCTCTCCCGCAACCTCTGTTGGTAATGCCGAAAAGACAATTTTCACATTGCCGGGCAGCGAACCACGTCGGCAAGCCGTTACCGGCAGTGTAGCCACAGAGGCTGGCATATCACTTCCGGGTAGCCGCCACTGCGCAATCTCCGCGTATGGCCGACCGACACGCTGTTCGGATGCGGCCAGTGCTGCCAGTTCAAACCAGGGATGTCCCTGGAGCAATTCGATAAATCGCTGCCCAACCATACCTGTTGCGCCCAACACGGCGACCGGGATGCGCTGTTGATTTTGCGACATGTTCTTGCTCCTAAATCTGGCTCACTTCGCGCCGCTTTTCGTGCGTTTCCTGTTTTTCGTGCCGCACCAGCGGGATGACGGGAGCGATCAGGTCGCGGTGCAGGCAGCGCAAGGCGCGTTCGCTGTCCGACTCTTCAACGATCAGGATGATGCCGGTATCTGATGCTCCCTGGGTGATAATAGGGATGCGCTCGCGCGCCAGCGCGGTGATGGCGCGCGCCGGACTCATAGGGTCGGCCGTAAAACCTGAGCCGATACAGGCGCAGACAGCCAACCCGCGCCGGTGACTGACACGCCAGCTACCCATGTCATGCTGCAATAACGCGATCACCGGATCAACCGCCTGCTCTTCGACCACAAAAGCCAGGTGATGCCCGGATGACGAACAGATGGCGACGGGCGCGGCGCCAGCGCGCGCCGCCAGCGCGAACACCTGACCCGCGTTCTCCGGCGCGCCAAACAGGTCGGTATTTTCGACGGTGATTAAGGCCAACTGCCTGCGCACGGTAATAGCGGCAGCCGCGCTGCGCGTTGCCAGCTCTGGCCCGACGACCGTACCACGAGTGTGCGGTCTAAAGGTGTTGCGCACGCGCACGGGAATATTGCGATGCGCCACGGGAATAAGCGTGCGCGGGTGCAGCACTTTGGCCCCGAACCAGGAAAGGCGCGCAGCCTCCGCGTAGCTCAGGCGCGGCAGCAGGCGCGTGTTCGCCACGATGCGCGGGTCTGCGCTCAAAACGCCATCAACATCGGAATAAATCGTGACTTCAACGCAGTCCAACGCTTCGCCGATGACGGTTGCGGAGTAATCAGAACCATTGCGTCCAAGCGTGGTAATGAAACCTCTGCTTGTGCGACCGATGAAGCCGGGGGCAACCGGTACGACGCCACGCTCAATCAAGGGGTGGATTAGTCGCCTGGCGTTGACCCGCGTTTCCTGAGGAAGAGGATCAGCGCCCGTAACCGTACCAAATGAAGGCAGCGTATCAATTTGCAGATCGGAGGTGATAATGACTTCTTCCCCTACCGCTATGGCCTGAACGCCGAGGTCGCGCAAGGCAGCAGCCACCAGCAGCACGGAGAGACGCTCGCCCCACGCGCTAATAGTCGGAGCAGCATGCAGCGCCCAGGCAATCAAATTTTCATGGGCAGCTTCTTTTGTTGCCGCGATGCGCCCGGCTTCTACCGCGCTGATATCCTGCTCCAGCATACTGAAAGCTAGTTGCAGATCGTGTTGCAGAGCCTGTCGCCCCTCGCGCTTATGCACAGCCTTGTCCGCGCCTTCCAGGTGCTTTTGTTTGAGGGCATCCAACTCCTGCCGACATGCCTCCTGGTCGCCGGTGCAGGCAAAACGCGCAATGCGCAACAACTGGTCGGTGACATCAGACATAGCCGAGACCACGATGACAGGAAACATGCCGCTATCCTGCAGATGGTGTGCGATAATGTTTGCAACGCGCCTGATGCGTTCACCTCCACCAACGGATGTGCCTCCAAATTTTAAGACTTGTACGCTGCGCTCCATCAGATCATCTCCCTGTTACCCACATTACCACAGGGAGGGGGCAAGCCCCGCCCCTACCATACACGAGCCTGGTGGGCCGATTCGTTGTATAGTAGGGGAGACCCTTGCGGTCGCCCTGGGATGTGGGCCACATTGTATGAACTTCCATATTACACTGCTGCCGGTTCGCTGGCTTTGAGCGTTGCGGCCTTCAATGCCTGGTCAAGATCATCGATCAAATCCTCAACCGTTTCCAGCCCAACGGAGAGGCGCACATAATCGGGCGTTACGCCTGTCTCCTCCTGCTCAGCCACGGATAACTGCGAGTGCGTCGTGCTGGCCGGGTGAATGATGAGCGACTTGGCATCACCGACGTTCGCCAGGTGCGAGAAGAGTTCGACGTGGCGAATCAACTGCCTGCCTGCTTCCAGACCGCCCTTGATACCGAAGCCAAGAATGGCTCCATAGCCATGCGTGTGGTACTTCGCCGCTATCTCATGCTGCGGATGACTCTTGAGTCCGGGATAACTCACCCAATCTACAGCAGGATGGCTTTCCAGGAACTCCGCTATACGCAGGGCATTCTGGCTGTGACGCTCCATGCGCAGGGGCAGCGTCTCCAGTCCCTGTAGGAAAAGGAAGGCATTGAATGGCGAGACAGCCGAACCGAGATCGCGCATCAATTGCACGCGCGCTTTGATAATGTAGGCCAGCGGGCCGAGAGCCTCCACGTAGCGCAGGCCATGATACGACGGGTCAGGCTCAACCAGGCCGGGGAACTTCCCATTAGTCCAGTCAAATTTGCCACTGTCCACAATCACGCCGCCGATGGATGTGCCGTGACCACCGATAAACTTGGTAGCGGAATGCACCACGATATCCGCGCCGTGTTTGAACGGCTGCACCAGGTAAGGGGTAGCAAAGGTATTATCGATGATGAGCGGCAGGCCATATTCATGCGCAATGTCTGCTACCGCGCGAACGTCTAACGTATCCAGGCGCGGGTTGCCGACAATTTCCGCAAAGACTGCTTTCGTGCGGTCGTTAACTGCGGCACGCAGGTTCTCTGGATTGCGGCTGTCAAAGAAGCGCGTGGTAATGCCGATCTTGGGCAGCGTGTAATGGAACAGGTTATAGGTGCCACCATACAGGCTGCCGGAGGAGGCGATTTCATCACCCGTTCCGGCGATATTAAGAATCGACAGCGTTTCGGCTGCCTGACCCGATGAGGTTGCCAGCGCTCCTACTCCACCCTCAAGCGCGGCCATACGGCGCTCGAAGGCATCCTGGGTCGGATTCATGATGCGCGTATAGATATTGCCGAATTGTCTGAGGCCGAAGAGGTCTGCCGCGTGCTCCGGGCTATCGAAGACAAATGATGTTGTCTGGTAGATAGGAACGGCGCGCGCGTTGGTCGCGCTGTCTGCCGTTTCCTGGCCCGCGTGTAATGATAAGGTTTCAAAACCATATGTACGGTTGCTGTTAAGCGCCATTGTCTTGTTACTCCTTTATCACATTCAGCGCATCGTTCATCTGCTCCCACTCTTTGAGGAAGGCATCGTGACCGTGCGGGGAATCAAGTTCCACATACGTTGCATCTCCTCCAACGGCGCTCAACTGCTCGGCAAGCCGGCGCACGCGCGCCGCCGGAAAGAGAAAGTCTGAACGAATACCAATAAACAACGCCTTGCTGCGCACGCGGCGCAGCGCAGCTTCTAGCGAGATATAGCCCTCGCTCACGTCATACAAATCCATTGCCCGGCTGATGTAGAGATAGCTGTTGGCATCAAAGCGTTTCACCAGCGCATTGCCCTGGTAGTAGAGATACCCCTCCACATCAAAACGTTTGCCGAAATCGGTGTAGCCGCTGGGTGAGTCCACCCCGAGCTTGCTCGCTCGCTGCCGGGCAAAGCGCAGTTCCATCGACTCCTCGCTCTGGTAGGTAATCATCGCCAGCATGCGCGCAATCGACAGCCCGGCATCAGGTCCATTTCCGGGCTGATATTCGCCGCCCTGCCAGCGCGCATCCACCAGTATAGCCTGGCGCTGTACTTCACTGAAAGCAACGGCTTGCGCGGTAAGAGCTGCTGTCGCCGCCACTACGATCACTTTTTCGACCAGTTCCGGATAGGCAACCGCCCATTCGAGCGCCTGTTGCCCGCCAATTGAACCACCGGCGACCATCGCTATGCTGCGCACACCTAGATGCTCGACAAGCCTGCGCTGGGCATTTACCATATCGCGGACAGTCACAAGCGGAAAACGCATCCCATAAGGCCGCCCGCTTTGCGGATCAATCGACGATGGGCCGCTGCTGCCGTAGCAGCCGCCCAGGATGTTCGAGCAGATCACGAAGTAGCGCGAGGTGTCGAAGAAGCGCCCTGGGCCGATCAAGGGATTCCACCATGCCACCCTGGTATTATCCGGGCGTTCAGCATCATGAGCGTGCGAGCTTCCGGTAAGCGCGTGGGCGATCAACACAGCATTATCCGCTGCCGAGTTGAGCGTTCCCCACGTCTCATAGGCCAGTGTTACGGGGCCGAACTGACCGCCAGATTGTAACGGTAAAACGTCGAAGGTAAATGTCTTCACTTCATTCGCAGGCATAGACCGGGTAACTGCCACCCTCTTCTTTTCCTTTCTTGACAAATTCGACCTGAAAACTGGTACAAAAAACCCTCACCCTGGCAGGGGCGAGGGAAAAATGATCTTCGCGGTACCACCCTGATTTGTCGATGCCTCACGACATCAACCTTGATGAGTATTGAACAGTGGCATGCTTCACTGCTCACACTCCGGCCAGTAACGGGGCCGCCCGGCTCAGTCTACTAACCGCTGTCGGCGTTCAACCTGCAACTCTGAGGTCATATTCAACGCCGGTGCGGCGCTGGCATCTCATCTTCGCCAGCTCTCTGTAGCCGTCCGTGACGTTTACTCGTCCTCGTCAACATTATTCTTGATTTGCGCTGCCTGGCGCAAATGTGTGAACACGCGGGCAACAAAAAACCCCTGCTCTCAGGGGTTATAGCTTCGTTGCTTTTCCCCTCATCTCGCGGAAATATCCCGCCGGAATTGGCACCCTTCCCTGCAACTTCGCAGGGTGGGTTGTCGGGCTTCACAGGGCCGTATCCCTCCACCTCTCTTGATGAGATCAGTTAATGCCGCGCGTATTCATTTGTATAGGTACTAACAAACCGTAAAGTAAGTATACCGGAGACAACTTACAAATGTCAAGGTTTTTTCACTGCGCGACCCTAACCAACCTTTTCTCCCCAGGCTGAGAGATAATACCAGAGCCCACGGAAATCCTCACGCATCATCTCCATCAAAGCCTGCTCATAGAGTCCATCGAGTTCTTCCTGGGTCGCGACTTTCATTTTGATCAGAAAGGGTTGTGATAGTTTTATGGCGAACTGCGTGTTCTGATACATCGACTCGTGCGCCTCAGTTCCGGCGGAAAAGTCGATAACATACGCCTTCATCTTGACGTTGATGCAGCCTGCATCCAGCAGGAAACGCCCCAACATCGGCGTAATGCCAAGACTTCTATCATCTTGCGAGAAACTCTGTCCTTTTAACCTGAAGGCGCGAAAGCCGATTGTGTTCAATTTTTCCAACGCAAAACTATTGGTAGTGCCATAGGTGTCAAATTCAGTCAGGCGCAAGATGCCACCGGGTCGCGTAATACGCGCGCACTCTCGCATCAGACGAGACCATGCAGTCGTGGGCATAAAGCCAATAATAGCGCGGGCATTCACCACATCGAAGGAGCCATCGGGAAAGTCAAGTGGCTTCAGTACATCCATCACTCTGAAGTGAGCATTATTCAACCATTGCACTCGTGCCTCAGCACGCGCAAAGTCGATCATCAGCTTACTCACGTCGACCCCTGTCAACTGCATGCCGGGATTCGCTCTTGCCAGGTCGCGCACCCAACCACCAGGGCCGCAGGCGATATCCAGGACATCGTGAATGTTGGCGAGGTCAAGTTCCTCCGGCAAAGCTCCACCCATGCTCTCTGTGAAAATACGATCTTGATCCAGAAGTCTGGCCATTTCTGCCGCGTCTCCAGCATCAATAATATAGGTGTTCTCTTCAGGTCGATCATCTGTTGGCATAACGGAAGGCTCCTCTTTTTATATGTTCTGGCGTATACTTCACATGAGGTCACTATTATACATAGATGTACTGCATGTTACAATATGAGCGAACAATGTTTGATCTTAGCCATAGCAGCACTATTCTAGAAGGCAGTAATACATGCGACATATTCGAATCACGCTCGTTGGTTTTGGCGTGGTTGGTCAAGGCTTTGCCGAACTGCTCGCGAACAAACTGGAATATCTCAAACAACGCTATGAGACCCGACTCACGCTGGTGGGCGTCGCCAATGCCCGGCATGGCTTTATCTATCGCGTCGATGGGTTAGATGTTTCCATGCTGCTAGAGCTTGCGAGGCAAGGGAGACCTCTGACGGAGCATCCCGATGTGAGGCGCTGGAATATAGCATTAGACGGATTGAAGGCCACAGTTGCAGATGTGTTGGTCGAGGCATCACCAACCAACCTGCGCGACGCGGAACCGGCGCTGAGCCATATACGTATTGCGCTCACCAAAGGCATGCATGTTGTGACAGCCAACAAGGGGCCGGGCGCGCTGGCTGCCAGCGAACTGTTCGCGCTGGCGCGAGAGCATAGTGTGCAATTGCGTATGGAGTCATCAGTCATGGCAGGCACACCCGTCATCAGCGCCATCCGCGAAGGTATGGCCGGAGCCAGCGTGACAGCTATACGCGGCATCCTCAATGGCACCTCCAACTACATTTTGAGCGCCATGGCTTCCGGCCGTGATTTTGATGGAGCGCTCGCAGACGCCCAGGCGAATGGTTACGCTGAAACCGACCCGACCGCCGATGTCGAAGGCTACGATGCCGTGGCAAAAACGCTGATCCTGGCGGCACTGGTCTTCAATCATCCACTGCGTCTAGAGCAGGTGGAACGGCAAGGCATCACCGCTATTACCCGAGAGCAGATGCAGGCAGCTACTGAAGCCGGAAAGCGCGTCAAACTGATTGCCTCTTTACGGCTGCTGTCCGCACATAATGGTCAGGCCGATACACTTGAGACCAGCGTGAAGCCAATTGCATTGCCTTTGACCGATCCCCTGGCGCGCATCGATGGCGCTATGAACGCCATTTCCATCCAATCGGATACGCTCTCCGAAGTAACGATCACCGGGCCTGGGGCAGGGCGCGTCGAGACAGCCCAGGGCCTGCTGGCGGATGTGCTGGCCTGTATTAGATAGAGTATAATGCGCAAAGGGTCGCCCTCGTATCCTACGCCTACGAAAACTTAGCTGCCAATATTTCCCTCATTTACCTCAAATAATGCGAATCTCGCGAGAATCGGGGTTGACAAAGAAATTACACTGGTGTATGCTCTTTACAAGCGAAGAAGCGTTACAGAGAACACGGCGAGGTTGCTGTTTTGATCTCTGTACGCCTTTTTATTTTCATCAGAGTTTTGGGGAGCAGCAATATGGCAGCAAACTGGAGTACAATTTCACAGCCAGCAATGTTCGTTGGTAAAGACCGTACCCGGCGTATGCCGATGCCTGCGCACATGCCCGCAACATGTGCTGCAACTGCTGCCTTCGCAAGCATTCTACTCATTGGAACCGGCGTAATCACGCCGGTTTCTTTGTTTGTGCTCGCGCTTTGCCTCGGCCTCGTGCTTCTTGTTAGCCTTGTGGCGTTAATTAGCCTCATCCTTAGCGGCCTTACCGGACGCATTGTTACGGTAGGGCTTACAGAGGGGCTGACCCCAGGTACGACGAAGGGAGACTAAAGGAAGCAACGACGCGACCAATCCAAAGCAGTAACCTTACAACGAGGACCTCCCGGTTCGGACGGTTCTCGTTTTTTATTGTCTTTATCCAGGTCATAATTTATCACAAGGAGGAGTTATGCAGGGTTCTGCAATCATCACGCAGCAGGCGGAGGAAGCGCGCAGAGCGGCAGCCCATCACGTGGACGCGCGCGAACTGACCGGCAGTCAAATCCTCTGCGAAGCGTTAATACGCGAGGGTGTCAACCTCATGTATGGTTATCCTGGCGGCGCGATCATGCCCTTTTATGACGCGCTCACCTCGTATCCTATGCTGCGCCACGTGCTCGTCAGGCATGAGCAGGCGGCGGCCCACGCAGCCGACGGCTACGCGCGCGCAACAGGTAAAGTTGGCGTGTGCGTCGCCACCAGTGGGCCAGGCGCAACCAACCTTGTCACGGGTCTGGCGACCGCGTTCATGGACTCCACGCCCATCGTCGCCATCACGGGCCAGGTCGCGCGGCCCTTTATCGGGCGTGATGCCTTTCAAGAGACCGACGTGCTGGGTGTTACACAGCCCATCACCAAACATAATTTCCTGGTGCGGCGCGTCGAAGACCTGGCCGAGATTGTGCATGAGGCGTTCCGCCTGGCGCGTGGCGGGCGTCCCGGCCCGGTACTGATCGACGTTCCCAAAGATGTGCAGTTCGCCAAAACACTCTACCCCGCGCCTGTACCCATCAGCTCCATTGAGCATTATCGCGTGACGCGCTTGCCACAGCCCTCAGCCGCGACTATCGAAAAAGCCGCGCGTATCATCGGCGAGGCGCGGCGTCCGCTGCTTATGACCGGACATGGCGTAATCCTATCCAATGCCTATGACGAGTTACAGGCTTTCGCCGGGAAGACAGACATTCCGGTGATCACTACCCTGCTGGGTCTGAGCGCGTTTCCTGAAACACATCCCCTTGCCATAGGTATGCCCGGTATGCATGGTCCCGCGCACGTCAACCGCGCCATTGGCAAGGCTGACCTGATAATTGGCGTCGGGCTGCGCTTCGATGATCGCGTCACGGGCAAGGTGAGCGAGTTCGCGCCACACGCGCGCTTCATCCATATCGATATCGATGCGTCGGAGATGCACAAGGTCAAACACGCCGCGGTGCCTATCGTGGCCGATGCGAAGGCTGCCCTGACCGCGCTGGTTGATGCTGTCGAGACGGGCGATCATAGCGACTGGCTGGGCGAGATTCGCTCCTGGGAGGCAAAGGATGCCGGGCGCAGCGCGCAAATCCAACGCAACCAGCATTATCCTGACCCTACCAGCATCCTGGAGGCAATTCGCGAGGCAACCGGCGGCGATGCCATCATCGTTACCGATGTGGGACAACACCAGATGTGGACGGCGCGTCACTATACCTGGACACGCCCCAATAGCCATATCACATCGGGGGGGCTTGGCACCATGGGTTTCGCGCTGCCCGCGGCCATGGGCGTCAAAATGGGCGTGCCTGATGCAAACGTGTGGGTGGTGGCCGGTGACGGCGGCATCCAGATGAATATCCAGGAACTGGCTACCCTCAAACAGCACGGCATCACCGTCAAAGTCGCCATCATGAATAACGGCTACCTGGGCATGGTACGCCAGTGGCAGCATTTCTTCCACAACCACAACTACTCCGAGACGCCCATTACCGGTCCCGATTATGTCAAACTGGCGGATGCTTATGGCTTGACCGGCATGCAGATCACCAGGCGCGAAGATGTGCAGGCCGCTGTGCGCAAAGCCATGGAGACCGAGGGCGCCGTGATTATCGATTTTGTGATCGAGTCCGAGGCCAATGTCTATCCAATGGTCGCGCCCGGTTCGGCTATCACCAACATGATTGAAGAAACCGCCGGGGAAAGTGAGGACTAAAGCTATCATGAGCGAGCAAGCGGACAACCGCAAGGCCGCTCCCTCGACAAGCGAGAGAGCAGGCCAGGCAGATGCTCCAAAGGGTTCCGGGCGTTCGCATACGCTGGTAGTTCTGGCCAACAACGAAACGGGGATGGTAGATCGTATAGTGGGGGCGCTGCGCCGCCGCCGCGCCCAGGCTCAGACCATCTCGGTTAGCCAGAGCGAAATGCCGGACGTCTTACGTATCACCATCGTGATGAATGACTCCGAAGTAGGAGTCGAACAGTTGGTTGAGCAACTGCGCAAAATTGTCGATATCCGACATATCGTCAACCTGTCATCGGGACAATCGGTCGCGCGCGAACTGGCGCTGGTAAAGGTAAATGCTGCTGCGGAGACGCGCACCGAGGTTATCGAAGTGGGCCACCTCTTCGGAGCGCATGTGGTAGACCTCGCGCAGGAAACTATCACTTTGGAAGTGACCGGCAGCGAAGAAAAAATTGAAAAGTTAGTTTCACTCTTGCAACGTTTTGGTGTGCGTGAGATCGCTCGCACCGGTTCGGTGGCGATGACTCGCGATATATAGGGACGCGCTTTATC
>DATGGW010000431.1:0-2839 GCA_035308345.1 Ktedonobacteraceae bacterium
TCTTGTTTCAAAAACGGGCAACGCAATGGGACTTGTGGGGCAGGTGCAAAAAAAGTCCTGTTGTTTACGTTTATTAGGTATAGGGGTAATTTCTGATTCCTGCGCGCGGATTCGTCCTGGCAATTCAGAGAGCGAGCAAAAACTATGGGTCGTCGCCAGAAAGTCAAACGTTATACATTTTATAACGAGATAACTCAGCCAATGCTGCCCAGTATAACGACCCCAATACCGCGCTACCTGCTCCCCCGCCAAGCGCGCGCGCGCCGCTCAAGACACGGCATCGCCGCATTCTTCTCTGCCATTCTCTTGTTCATTAACGCGCTGCTGGCTCTGGCGCTTGTATTCGGACTGCTGCTGCTCTTCGCGCATTTTATCATGATTTGCGCTCACCTCACTTTCGGCCAGTACTCCTACTGGATCACCTACCTCAGTACGCCCCTGGTTGCGCCCTTTGATCGCTACCTGCCCACCGTCATCTTCATGCACTATACGATTGACCTTCCTACGCTAGCCGCCATGTTTATCTACCTGGTCGGGATATTACTCGTGCGCGGCATGCTGAAGAGGCTGGCCGGAAAATAATCTGCACTATATTCCCAACAATTGTTGAGATCGCAAGAGTGCCAGGGCGACCGCAAGGGTCGCCCCTACTATACACGCCTGCTTTAAAATCGCCCTGTCCCTGACCATGTTTCCCTTCCAATTCCTGCCATTTGCATGTACTATATCTGGTGAGGGCGCGTACTTTTCATTTTTTACATGGCTGGGGCAAGCCCAGCCACTACTATACTACGAAGAAAACATGCTCTGATCGTATATAGTAGTGGCTGGGCTTGCCCCAGCCATGCATACTCTACTTGTCTATTGTCCTACCCATTGCAAGCATTCACGAAAGGGCCTTCTATGGAGACCCCGGTTATCTGGAAACGACCGGAGCTGCGCTATCCCACCCCCTTTGACACCATCTTCTTCGACATTGACGGCGTGCTCATCAAGACCATCGGCTCCTTCCATGCTACAGATATCGCGACGGCGGAATACGTGGCGGGTGTCATTCATGGACTGGATTGGGGACAGCGCGAGGGGAAACACCTGCTGACGCATGACGATGTGATCGCCTTCAAACAGGCGGGCGGCTACAATAACGACTGGGACATGTGTTATTTGCTGGCGACGCTTTGCACGGCTCGCCTGCGCGAGTGGCAAGGCACGCCCCTGGCCGGGCGCAGCATCGAGAAATGGGCCGCGCTCTCACGCCAGGCGAACCTGGAGGGTCATGGCGGCGTCGAGTGGGTGCGCGAGGTCATGCCCGCCAGCGCGCAACTTGACTATCGCATGATTGGCGATATCTACCACGAATTTTACTGGGGCGCAGCAGAACTACAAAAACGCCTGGGGCGTACCCCGCGCTATCTGCCCGACTTCCCCGGCTTTGTGCATAACGAGGAGATGAACTTTCCGCCCGATTTCTTCCAACGCCTGCGCGCCGCTGGCATACGCAACCTGGGCATCATCACCGGGCGCGTCGGCCCAGAAGTCGATATCGCGCTTGAGATGATGCAGGCGCACGTTGGCGAACGCTGGTGGGATGTGGTGGTCTCGGCTGACCATGCCCCCAAACCCGACCCGCGCGCGCTGCAACTGGCTATTGCGGGCATTCCCGGCGGAGTTGGCGGCGGCCTCTACATAGGAGATACCGGCGATGATCTTGATACCGTGCTAAGCTATCGCGCCATCCAGCAGGCGGGTGATCCCGAAATTCTGATGGCGATGCTGGTCTACGAGCACGAGATAGAGGTGTATCAGAAGCGCGGTGCGGATTTTATCGTGGGTGCGGTTACAGATGTGGTAGGGTGTTTGCCGGATGGACTTTAACTCCTCCCCTGCGCCTCCTCTATCAAACTCACCAAAAACTGCAACTTTTTGATAGTATGCTCCGCGTTGCGCTTGTTGCGTTCGTAGCCGTCGGGCGCAAGCTGCCGGAACCACGTGCGGATATCCTCCTCCGAGGTGTCGTACCATTTGGCGTCGGCCTGTAAGCGCAGGTAGACGCGCATCTGCGGATCCTGTTTCTTGCGTACTGGTATTTTCGCGCCCTCGCCAGTATCCCCGGAGCTTTCTTGTTCGTCGGCGGCGATGGCTTCGGCCAGTTCAGTCACCGGGTGCAGTTCGTTGTACAGTGCTTCGATATCGGCGGTGCGGAAGAAGGAATCGCGTCCCACGCCCCGGTGCGGCTTGATGCGCCCATCGCGTATCCATTGTTCGAGCGTCAGGCGGTCGATGCCTAACATGCGCGCCGCTTCACCCGCGTCCACAAAGGCGAAACGCCCTGGTCTATTTATCATAGATATTCCTCATTAGCGTTGTTGAATGGTAATGCCCAAACCGTCAGGATCGTGGAAAACAGCCAGTTTTACGCCGGAGTTTTGCGTCTTCGGCGGCAGCGAAAAGACCACATCCTTCGCTGTCAGAGCTTCATAGGTTGCCTGCAGATTATCCACCATGAAGCCAATTTGTGCCTGTCCTGCCGGTGGAAGGCTCTGCTGCTCCGTGAGTTTCCCACCGCCAACCGTATGCAGCGCGATAGTCGTTGTGCCGGTAATAAATTCTGTCCAGCCAGGCGAAGTGAATTTCAAGGCCAGTCCCAGCACATCGCGATAAAAGGCAACCGAGCGCTGCATATCACTCACATATACAATCACGTAATCAAGCTGTTTCAATTGTATCGACATGAATGTGTTTCTCCTGAATCATTTCATAAAACATCAATAACGTGCTACCGTACTTGCGCTCGTCGCTCAGCGCCAGGCGCGTGAGCGGAACGGCTGCTGCTCCTGGT
>DATGGW010000432.1:0-4942 GCA_035308345.1 Ktedonobacteraceae bacterium
GTTCGAGGGAATGGCGAAACCGACACCGCTGGCGGGTGTATTAAATTCAGGATCAATGGCCGTCAGCGTTGGGATGCCGATCAGGTTACCCTGCAGGTCAACCAGCGCACCGCCGCTATTGCCGGGATTGATGGGCGCATCCGTCTGGATAGCATCCGGTAGGGTCGCGCCGCCCTGACCCTCGGAAACATTACGTTCCAGCGCACTGACAATGCCGCTCGTGACCGTCTCGTTATTCCCCAGCGGGTTGCCAATAGCCAGCACATCCTGACCAACTTGCAATTTCGATGAGTCACCGAGCTTCAATGTTGCCAGACCGTTCTTAGGCGGTGTCACCTTGATAACAGCCAGGTCATCCGCGGGATCGGTCCCTACTAGCTGCGCGGAAAGGTGCGTTCCATCATACAGCACAACCACTAAACTCTGCGCGCCACTCACCACGTGATTATTCGTGACAATATATCCCCGGCCATCAATAATCACGCCGGAGCCGATCGCGCCGCCGCCCTGAGTAGTGACATCCACCTCAACTACAGCAGGCCGCACTTTTGCCACGACGGCTTCCTGCACTGCTTCAAGATTGTTACCGCTCAACTGCGGAACCGTCACCGCCGAGGTACTTCCGGGCTGCAAGGTAGCTACATTACTGCTATTAGAGCTGACAGCGCCACTGGTTCTGCCAAATTGCCAACCCGCGAAAAGGCCGGTGCCAAAGACCAGCGCCAGCACTACAACCAGCGCCAGGATCGCACCCGTGCGCAATCCTCGTCCACCGGTCGAGGTGACAGGAGCGCGGGGATCGGTAACCGGCGGCAATTGTCCCGGCACCGGGGAATAGTTCGGTGATGTGGGTTGCTGTGGTCCAGGCCCATACTGATAATAAGGGTAGGTCGCGGTCGCTGGCGCGGGCGATGGTTGTACTCGATTGACTACTGGTTGTTCTTCATTTTCATCAATATACGGATTTTGCATTTGTTATCCTCCTGATATTAAAACAGGTTAATGTATGGCCCCCATCCCAGGGCGACCGCAAGGGTCGCCCCTACTATACGACGAATCAGCCCACCCAGCCCGTGTATAGTAGGGGCGGGGCTTGCCCCCGCCCTGGAGTGGTAAGGGGCCCTTCTTCCCAATCTGGTGCTACTGTAGATACTCTAACGTAGAGTTGTCAGAAAACTTACATAGAATTGTAAATTCTTTGTAAGTCACTTAGTAGATGCCCGATTTAGCGCGCCCAGTATTTGTACGAGCAAAAGAAAAAGCAAGTCTCACAATTACTTTACAATTTCCGTGTATCTTCTTGATCTTTTCTCTGTATGCTACTTGCGGTATGATGTGTAAAGAGAGATAAAACTATGAAAATTCTGATTATCGAAGACGAAACCAATATTGCGCAGATCATCAAACTCTACCTGGAGCAGGCCAATTTTACGACCTTTATCGCCAGCGACGGCGTGGCAGGGTTAGAAATGCACGCCCGCGAACATCCAGACCTGGTGATTCTTGATCTGATGCTGCCAGCGCTGGACGGCATGGAAGTTTGCCGCCGCATCCGCGCCTGGGCCAATACGCCCATTTTGATGCTCACCGCTCGCCAGTCCGAAGATGACCGTATCGCGGGACTGGAACTGGGCGCGGATGATTACCTGGTGAAGCCGTTCAGCCCGCGCGAGGTGGTGAGCCGCGTCAAGGCCATCTTGCGTCGAACATCCGCGCCTGGGCAGTTATCTACTCTCGATGGAGCGAGCGAGACAGCCTCTGGATATATGGGCTTTTCGACTGCAGGACCTGCCTCACTTCCAGACACGCATACGGGCAGCAGCTCTCTAAAGGTGGAGCCCGCGAGTCGCGAGAGTAGGGGCCAGGTTGATCGCGCCCGCGTCGAGGAGTTGCGCTATGGCGCCCTGCGTATCAATATTCCGGCGCGGCGGGTCGAAGTCAACAGCCACAGCGTGACGCTGACAGCCAAAGAGTTCGATGTGCTGGTAACGCTGGCATCAGCCCCAGACCGCGTTTTCACGCGCGAGACGCTGCTGGACAAAATCTGGGGTTACACTTTTCTTGGCGATGGTCGCACCGTCGATGTGCATATCGGCACGCTGCGCAAGAAGTTAGAGGCGGCAAGCGATTCGGGCTATAGCTCACCCATTAAAACTGTGTGGGGAGTTGGCTATAAGTTCGCTCCAGAGGAGTAAGTATGCGCTGGCCTGCATTGCGGGTATCCCTGCGAGTCAAACTGGTGCTGAGCTACCTCGGTGTCGCGCTCGGCGCAATCCTGCTGCTGGTTGTGGTTATCACGCTGACCGTGCAAAATTATTCCTACACTGTGCAACACGACCAGTTGCGTTCGGAAGCTGAATTCTTTGCGCAGCAAATCGGCCAACGCTACCAGAATGCCGGGGAAAGCTGGAATTTTGGCAGAATCGAAGATTTCAACCCGGAACTGCTGGTAGTTGTTGATAACAACAATCCCCCGCAGGCGCGCAGTGGCCGCCCGCCCGATTTTGTGAAATTGAGCCAGAATGATGTTCCCACGCTCAATTCAGCCATGCAACAGTCATTGAAAGGGCAAGAAATCACGGGCAGCCTGCAGGGGTCCCCAACAGACAGCAGCTACTTCTCAGGGTTTTATATTAGCGTTCCCATATATAATGGTGGGAACAGCAATGGACAGGTGATCGGCGCCTTGCTGCTGGCTCAGCCTTACAAGTATCCTCAGGGTTTCGCGCCTGGCGATGTGCTTGCGACGCTTGATACAGTCATCTTGATTACCGGCGCAATCATCGCCATCATCGTAATTGCTTTCAGCATTTTTCTGACGCGCCGCTTAACACGCCCGCTCGTCTCGCTCACCGCTGCCGCGGAAAAGATGAAAGGTGGAGATTACGCGCAGCGCGTCGAGACGCCCGCCAGTCAGGATGAGATTGGCACGCTGGCACAGAGTTTCAACTCCATGGCCGATAAGATCGAATCCGACGTGACCGAGCTGCGCCGCCAGGACCAACTGCGCCGCGATATGATCGCCAACATCGCCCACGACCTCATCACCCCACTGACCGCAGTTCAGGGCTTCAGCGAGGCGCTGGCCGACGAGGTGATCTCCGAACCGGAGGCGCGCTACGAAACCGCCCAGTTGATTGGCCGCGAGGTGCAGCGTTTGCGCCGCCTGGTGAGCGATATGCAGAATATGACAGCGCTCGAATCGGGTCACATGCACCTTGACGTGGCTCCTCTAGATATGCACGCCCTGGTCGACGAAGTGCTGGCTGTGATCGGCCCCGAATGCGAACAGGCGGGTATTACGCTGCGCAACGAGATTGTCCCCAATTTGCCGCCCGTCCTGGCCGATAGCGACCGCATCACCCAGGTGCTACTCAACTTGCTCGACAACGCGCGGCGTTATACCCCGGTAGGCGGCAGCATCAGCATAGACGCGACTCCCATAGTTGACGAGAAGGGCGCAAAATGGCTGCATATCTCGGTACAAGATAGCGGTTCTGGCATTGACCCCGCCGACCTGCCTTTTATCTTCGACCGCTTCTTCCGCATCGACCGCGCGCGTTCCGGCGCCAACAGTTCCAGTGGAGGCAATGGCCTCGGCCTGTCCATCGTGAAAGCCATCATCACGGGACATAGCGGGAGTATCAAGGCGGAAAGCACACCAGGCCAGGGGACAAGAATTTCGTTTACGCTGCCGGTGGCGGAATCTCTCGCAACATCCTTTTAAGCCTTCACCAATTCAAAGCCGTGCCGGGCCGCCCCAAGCAGGGCAACTTTTGGATTGAGGATCACATGCACGGGAATGGTGGATAGCAATTGCCCGAAGCGGCCTTTATTGCGAAAACTCTGCATGAAACGCCCATTGGATAGATAGGGCAGGATGCGCGGCGGAATGCCGCCGCCCAGGTAGACTCCACCTGTCGCCAGAACCTTGAGCGCCATGTTGCCGGCTTCCGCGCCCAGCGCCGAGACAAATGTATTCAGCGTTGTAACGGCTATTTCGCACGGTGTGTCTTTATCCAGCGCGGCCTGCATAATGACCGGCGTCTTGTCAGGCGCATTTGCCAGTTCGCCGGCCAGCCAGGACGGTTCGACTTCGTGACCGGCATCTTTGAGATAGGCGTAAATATTGGGAAAGCCTTTGCCGGAGCAGACGCGTTCATAGCTGACATGCGGGAAACGTTCCAACAAGTAACGCAGCAGATCAAGCTCAAACGGGTTGGTGGGCGCAAAATCAGCATGGCCACCTTCGGACGAATGTGTCTGATAGGCTGAGCCATTCCAGGTGAGGAAGGCCTCACCTAAACCAGTACCCGGAGCGATCACTGCCATGGCGCCCTTTGGCTCGGCCTGTCCCTGATTTATGCTTGACACATCGCGCTCATCCAGGTAAGGAACGGCATGCGCGATAGCATCAAGATCATTCAGCAGGCGCACAGATGGAATGCGCAGCGCGTCCTGCAGGTCTTTCTCATCCATTTTCCAGGGTAGATTAGTTATAGTAGCTTGCCCATTCATCACAGGGCCGGCCACTCCAAAGCTGGCGTGATCAATCGAGTCTTTGTGTTGCGCAAGATACGCCTGCACCAGTGCTTCGAGGCTGGGATAATCTCCACTGGGGAAGGTCGCTTCATCCACCGGATCACGCCAGCCTTCATCGCTCGAAAAAAGAGCCAGGTTGGTCTTTGTTCCTCCAACATCGCCCGCAAGTAGCATGCCGCAATCTCCTTTGAAAAATGTACATTTCGCTTTGTATACCTTATTGTACAATTTATGCTTGCCTGTCAACCCCGGCAGCAGGCATGAATGGATTTTCATTGCATTGAAATATGGCAGCGTCCATGATATGATTTTGTTCATGAACAACCGACCGATATATGCGCAGCATAAACAGACCCGCCAGGCCGATGTAGCGATCGTGGGGGCAGGCTTCGCCGGACTC
>DATGGW010000433.1:0-3565 GCA_035308345.1 Ktedonobacteraceae bacterium
AAAATTGGTGAGCCAGGAGAGCACATGAACGCGCTCTATATCCTCGACGAAGGTCACGCCCTGCTTTTCCAGGAACGCGGCGAAGTTGCCGAGCGCCAGCGTATGTCATTCAATGGTTTTCGGGCTGTGGTTCTGGCTGCGATGGTCAAGTATGTACTCTTCAATGGTCGCACGCAGAGCGCGTTTCCCACGTGCTGAGGAACGCTTACCAGCCGATGCAGTGGATTTTCCAGGAGCAGCGGACCCCTGCTTTTTTCGGGAACAATCAAAAGACACAGGACACCTCCAATTCTGGAAAGGGCGTCACAAGGAAGAGGCAGGTACTCACACCACTTCGTACCATTTTTTAACTTCGGACGAGGCAGTACTCATGGTTTCAAGAGGCAGGCACTCACAAAACACATTGTGAGACGCTTTCCCTCACAGATTCACACTGCTTGCTTTCTGTGAAGCCGCATGTGAACTGGCTTCCTGTGTGCTTGGAGCGGGAGACGGGGCTCGAACCCGCGACAGCCTGCTTGGAAGGCAGGTGGTTGCAAAAACACCGCTTGCCTGTCACAACCAGCCTTTACAGGCTGATTGAAGGGTACGCCCTCGTAATCGCGCCTGCCGGACAAAAGTTGTCGCATGCCGTTTTCGCGCCTGCCGGCAAAAGTTTTCACTTGAAAGTGATGGCAGGTTCCCACGAGGTTTCGTACTCTTTAAGAGTATATCTTATAGGCTTGCAAAAGGGAATGGTGCAGAACAGAAGGACGAAAACGTGGATACGAGTGTGTAGCTTTGAGAAGAAGTCATCGTACATCAGTTCCGCACCGGAGGCCCTGGATCACAGAGCCTCGTTCTCATCCTCCTCGGCCTCTTCGCCATGTTCGACAATGTCGCCTTCCGTAAAGAGAATATCCTGCAATGCAATGCGCCATTTTGGTTTCTGGCGCAGTAAGAATTCGAGATCCATGCCGAAGTGCTTGAATTCCTCCCCCTGGGCGTTGGCCATGATGGCTCGCGCCTGCGGGTCTGGCTCCACGGCCAGGCGCTGCTCGTACCAGCCGATGGCCTCGGCTTCTTCGGTGAGGGAGGCAATCATACGCGCAAAGGTGCGCGTCTCCGCTGGAAGTTCGTTCGCAGGTTCGTGGTACTGATCAAATCCCATTGATGTGTTCCTTTCTTCTTTCCTTTTCTATCGGGAAAGTGTGTTACATTCGCCCATCACCGTTCCAGGCGAGTGGACGATGCGAGCATAAACGATAATGTTCGGTTTCGCCCGAACTACAAGAGGGGAAGGTTACGCCTGCTGTCTGTTCTCGGACCTCATGATCTCCCGGCCCAGGGTAGCCACTAGCGTAGCCAGCACGCCGATGATCAGGATGACGCCTGATGCGCCACGAAGCGATATCGATGTGCTCAGGAAGTGGATGAGGGCGAGGATGATCATGATCAGGCTCACGCCGATCAGGATCACCAGGTCGCCGACGAAGAAATTGTAGATGGCCAGCATGGCTTTCAGGATGATGTTCATGGTCGAACCCCCTTGTCTTGAGAGAGCGGCGCAGCCCGTAATGTTGTTGAGGCTTCCACCATACGCGGCTGGCGCTGCTTGATGGCGGAGATCAGCAGGCCAGAAGCGACCAGGTAGAGGGCCGCCAGAATGAGTAGAAACAGGTCGGACAAGGGCCAGGTGATGCCGAAGCTCTCCCCGGCCCAGAACGTGCCAAAGGTCGTGAGCATGATGCCGACCACGAACTTCAAGGTGTTCTCCGGGATGCGGTGGAGGGGCGCCTGTACCAGGACACCGATCCCTAGTACCAGCAGGCCTGCCAATGCCGCGCCCAGAGCAGCGGTGCCAATGCCGCCCACACCACTGCCGCCGAAGGAAATGACGATGAAGGCCACTTCAAGGCCTTCCAGCAGCACGCCCTTGTAGGAGAGCAGCACCCCGAATGGGGCGAGGCCGCTCTTGACGGGTTCCCCACGTGCGCGTGCCTCGGCCACCCGGGCCCTGTAAATGGCCTCTTCATCATGCAGGAGCTTGAGCCCGTTGTAGCGGGCAATGGCATTCTTGAGCCACTTGAGGCCAAACAACAACAGCAAGAAACCGATTACGAAGCGTAAGACATCCAGCGGGATCAACGTGACTAAGGCGACACCGAGAGTGCCGACGATCACCCCGAGCGTCGCGACGGCGGCCAGTGCTCCCACAATCGCACTGCGCCAGTTGGTGGTAATCCTGGCTACCAGGACCAGGGTAAACGCCTCCACAAACTCAACTGCTGAGGCGAGAAACGCGGCTATGACAATCGCCCATTGCATCTCTTATTTCCTCCTCTTCTCTTTCTCTGTAACATGCGGGCTCGCCTGTGACTGTGAACAGGCGAGCGGTTTATTTCAGCCCTGCTGAATGATTTGCGGCAGAATGGTCTTGACGCGATTGATGGGGATGGCGAACCCAACGCCATTAGCCGGCGTGTTGAACTCGGGATCGATAGCCGTCAGCGTGGGGATGCCGATCACGTTGCCCTGCAAGTCCACCAGCGCTCCTCCGCTGTTGCCCGGGTTAATCGCGGCATCGGTCTGGATCGCGTTCTGGATGGTGGGAGCGCCTTGCCCTTCCGAGACGGTTCGTTTCAAGGCACTCACGATGCCGTGGGTGACTGTCTCAGTCTCGCCCAGAGGGTTGCCGATCACCAGCACCTGCTGTCCGACCTGCAATTGCGTCGAGTCTCCCAGGTTCGCCACCGAGAGCCCGCCCTGTGGCACGGCAATCTTGAGGACGGCCAGGTCATAGTTCGAATCCGCCCCGGCGAGCTGTGCCGCTTCCCTGGTCCCGTCGGAGAGGATCACCTGGATCGTCAAAGCGCCGCTCACTACGTGGTTGTTGGTGACGATGTAGCCCCGACTATCCACGGTCACGCCGGAGCCGATAGCCGCTTCGTTGTTTGGCAGGGTCACATACACCTCCACGATACCGGGCTTCACCTTGGCCGTCACGCTTTCCATCTGCGTTTGAAGCGAGGTGGCGCTCGACGGAGAAGCAGAAGAGGCCGAAGTGCTACTTTTCGTCCCCGCATAGACCCAACCGGCGAAGCCGCCAATGACGAAGACCACGAGCAGCAGCAGGATCAGGCTGATGATCGCTGCAGTCCGCACTCCACTCCTGCCTTGCCGTGGTTGCTCCCTGGGTGGCCCTGGGGGAGCCTGGAAGTGCTGCTCCAGCCCATCCTGGGAAGGTGAGAGTACCGCATTTTGACTACTCGTTTGACTGTTTATCTCGAACATCGTGTTCTATCTCCTTTACTGAATGGGCAGGTGTTCTTCCTGGGAGACACCGGCCAGTTGCTCCATGAACTTGATCAGGATGGAAAAATCCGCCTCCATCCCCTTCACCAGGGCAGCGGTATACATTTGAAGGGCCACCGAGGTGGTCGGCATGGGTACCGATACCTCGTTAGCTTCACTCATGATCAGGCGCAAATCCTTCTGCTGGAGCGAAAGGGCAAACTGCGTGGGATACTGCCCGCTCCTCACATTGTCCAGCTTGGCCTTCTGTCCGGCGGTGAGCACGGCCGTC
>DATGGW010000434.1:0-3745 GCA_035308345.1 Ktedonobacteraceae bacterium
AACCCTCCTGAGACTCACTTGATTCGTTTCCAAATCCAGTGTAGCTCAGAAGGGTTCTTGCTTCCTAGCTCATCCTTCCCTTTTGTAAAGTTTGGGATGACTCATGTCTGACAGAAGGCTAGTTGCGCTGCTTTGACTTGCGCTGCAACTCCTGCTCTCTCTTCTCCGCTAGCAGATCAGCGAAGGTAATAGTAGGGTCGCTTGCGGCCCTGAATTCTGCCAGTCGCAAGTAAAAGGCAGCTTGTTCGGCGGTCAATGGCACATCGTATGCCCTGCCGCTGCGCCCCACTACATGGACGATTCTATACATGGTTATCTCCTTTATCTGTTTCAAAAGGGATGTTTCTGTTCGTAAATTGACATACCGGATGGAGACTCACATGGTGAAGAATCGACGTTGGTTCATTTATCCATACTTTGCCACTCCCTGCATCCCATCAGGCCGGGGTTATCATCTATGATAATATGTAGTACAGTATTATTATACCACACATGAAAGCCTTCGAGTTCATGGATTGTTTGCCCCGATATTTAGGGGAAGCATGCTTAGCCAGAGAAGAAGTGTCGTGGTGGTGTACAGATACTTCTCCCTGTAATTCACACCCCCACAATTCATCCAGAAATGGCTACGCGGCGTATCATATATAATCAGGGACACGCTCCATCTTGACAAAGAATGACACAGGCTCGTACCATATCTTCTGAATGTTTGTTCTGAGTAACAAGATGGGGTATCGCGAGCGCATACCTGACGCATAGGGAACAGCCGGGAGAAGGTTGTTCCATGTGTCACCTGTTGAGGATTAAGATAGAGCATGAAGATCTATAACACCCTGACGCGGCGCCTTGAAGAGATTGTCCCACGAGAGACGGGCAAGGTCGGCATGTATTCGTGCGGGCCGACCGTGTATCGCTATATCCATATTGGCAACCTGCGCACCTTTATTATGGCTGATTGGATCAGGCGCGCATTTGAATATCGTGGCTATGAAGTGATGCATGTCAAAAATATCACCGATGTAGGTCATATGCGGCAGGAGATGGTGGATCGCGGCGAGGATAAGGTGCTGGCCCAGGCGCGCAGAGAGGGCAAAACGTCGCTGCAAATCGCGCAGTTCTATACAGAGGCATTCCACCAGGACGAGGCGAAACTGAATATCCAACCGGCGAAGGTTTTTCCACGCGCCACGGAGCATGTCGCGGAGATGATTGCCATCATTCAGGGTTTGCAGGCGAAGGGCGTAGCTTACGAAGTCAATGGCAATGTCTATTTTGATATCAAACGCTTCCCCGGCTATGGTAAGCTCTCCGGCAACCAGCTTGAGAATATGCTGGCGGGCGTGCGCGAAGGCGTGGTTGAGGATCGACGAAGTGCGGAGGACTTCCCGCTGTGGAAGGTGGCTGAGCCTGGGCGCGAAATGGCGTGGGATAGCCCCTGGGGGCGAGGCTTCCCCGGCTGGCACATCGAGTGCAGCGCCATGTCGATGAAGTATCTTGGCCTGCATTTCGACATCCACACGGGCGGCGTCGATAACATCTTTCCCCATCATGAAGACGAAATTGCGCAGAGCGAAGCGTTCACCGGCGAGCCGTTCGCCAACTACTGGGTGCATGCCCAGCACCTGCTGGCCGATGGGCAGAAGATGGCAAAATCAACGGGTAACGCTTATACCTGCTACGAGATTGAGGCGCGCGGATTCGACCCCATGTCCCTGCGCTACTTTTATACTACCGCGCTTTACCGCAGCCGCCTCAACTTCACGTTCCGCTCTTTGCAGGCTGCGCAGACTTCGTTAGAGCGCTTACGCGGCAGGGCTTACCGGTTGTTTTTACAGTCCAATCGCTCCCTGGTTTTGAGCGACGAGCCGTTAGAGGCGAACTACTGGCAGAAACGTTTCCTGGCCGAGGTTGAGAATGATCTGAATATGCCGCGTGCTATGGCAGTTGTATGGGGTATGCTGCATGCTGAAGACTGTGATGCAACCACGCGCGTGCGCCTGCTGCTTGACTTTGATCGCATACTTGGCTTTGGTCTTAAAGATTATTTGCTGAGCGATCTTCCACAGAAGAAGTCAGACCCACAGACCTATCTTGCGATAGTTCCCGCGCGTGTCGCGGAGCAAGTGCTGGAGCGTGCAGCGCTGCGACAGAGGAAAGCTTATATTGAGGCTGACCGCGTGCGCCAGGAAATTGCTGCCGAGGGGTATATGCTGCGCGATACCGGGCAGGGATCGCTGGTTTTACCGCGCCGCCTGGAAGACGAATTTACCGTGCTTTCCGATGCTAGCGACGCGCCGGATCACACGAAGGAGACCGATCTCTACGAATTTTCGGTCAACCTGCTGGCGCATAATAGCCGCGCTGACCTGGAACGCTGTGTGCGGAGCATCTGTCGTCATACCTGTGGACGAGCTATCGAACTGGTGATCGTGGATAACGGCTCGACCGATGAGACGCTGGTTTATCTGCAACAACTGGCGCGCGGCGGTGATCTACAGGCGGACAACGGGCAGCGCATTGGCTTGCAGGTACTTTTTGCCGACCATAACATGGGTTTTGCAGCCGGGCGCAATGCCACCATGCGCGCCAGCCGGGGCCGTTACATCGTGTTGATGGATACCTCAATCGAGGTGACGGGCGATATCTGGGAGCCGCTCGCGCAAACGCTGGCAGACCGCAATATAGGCGTGGTTGGCCCGTACGGGCTGGTGACGGACGATTTGCGCGAGTTTAGCGAGGCAGCAGGGCCAGATGTGGATGCTGTCGAGGGCTATCTGATGGCATTTCGCAAAGCGCTGCTGCCGGAAGTTGGCTGGATCGATGAGCGTTTCCGCTTCTACCGCTTGATGGATATCCACTTTAGCTTCTTCTTCAAGACCTCCGGCTATCGCGTATTGACCATGCCGCAGGTAGCGGAACGCATCATCAAGCATCAACATCGCGAATGGTACGCTTTAAGCGAAGAAGAGCAGACCACAAAGAGCAAGAAGAATTATGACATCTTCCGTGCTCGCTGGCATCACGGCGAAAGCTTGCTGGTAGCCAATTATCGACCGGAGAACCTGTGGCGAGGTCACGACCATCCCTATCACCTTGATGGCAGTCATACCCATACTGAGGAGGATTTGCCGCCCGCCGGTGTCAGGCACACGCATAACCACCAGCACTGGCCCGATCATTCGCACGAACACCCGCATTACCACGAAACCCGGTGACAAAGGAGCAATAGTGGAAATACAGTGACTACGGCGCGTTTCGATAAAGACAGGAGTTTCCATGTTAGAAGATATCAGGACGATCGCCGCGCGGGATTTCATCGCGCGGCGAAGACACGTAGGCGGCGCGCCTGCAACGGAGCGCGTTGTCATACTAAATGGCGATATCGGCGCGCTTGACCTGGAGGAAGAAGAGTTGCTGCGCGACTTTGTCGAGCGTGGAGGCGGGCTAGTTTGCATGGGCGACGCGGCTGAAGCCTATCACGAAAGTCCAGTTCTGGGTGAAGTACTGGGCAATGTGCATGGCATATGCACGCCGCGCAGCGAGATTATTGCGCGTGTTGCGAACGCCGAGCATTACCTGACGCGCCGCGTTGACTCGTCTTTCGCTGTATATGAAGGTGTTTATATCCTGGACGTGGTTCCTCCCGATGCCGAACTGGTGTGGAAAACATCCTGGCGCTATGGTATCTACACGCTGGCCTATGCGCGCAGCTATGGACGCGGGCGTGTCTTCTGCACAACACTGG